>CAVBOO010000080.1:0-5102 GCA_963597045.1 bacterium
CGATACAAGATTCGAACTTGTGACCTTGTGCTTGTAAGGCACCTGCGCTCCCGCTGCGCCAATCGGCCATGAAGTAGCGACTATTTTGCCATATTTGTCCTGAGAGCGCAACGGCATGCGGGCGCATAGTGGACGCATTAGCTGACAAGCATTTCTTCTTCACCGGATGCGTTTTGGTATCTTTAGCAATTTGTTATTGCAAGCCACTTGAGGTCTGGCTACAATGAACAAACGCACTTAAGCACTGCTTAAGCAATTGCGGGCGCTTAGCTCAGCGGGAGAGCATCACCTTCACACGGTGGGGGTCGCAGGTTCGAACCCTGTAGCGCCCACCATCGATTTTCAGCCTAGGGTTTGTCCCTAGGCTGTTTTGTTGTTTCAGGCTTAAGCTTATGGCCGATGTGGCTTGAGGGAAGAATTTGAGCAGCAGCCCGAAAGCACGACTAGGGCCATGGTTTGAAGTGCGTCCGCTTTCCGACTCTCATAGGCATAGAGGGCTTGTGGGCGCGGTTGCCGTTGCTGCCAGTGTTGTTTTTCTGTCCGGCCTCCGTCGTGAGGGTTTTGTAGTGAGGGTATGCCACGAATCAAAAGACGTATCTCGTTGCTTGCGTCTTGTGCACGTAAGGAGTTCGTTTCGGTTGGCCCTGCTGTTGTGGTCGCGTTTCGGCAAGGCTGCTACTCTGTTGGTAATCGTTTCGGCGGCGGGCTTCGCTAGCGCTTGTCGCCGGGAGTTACCTTGCAGGCACCGGACTTAGGTTTAGCGATGAAGCTCTACGAAGGAACCATTCTTACCGTCGATCCTCGCGATAGCGTAGCGCGCTACCTTGTGGAGGACGGCGGCCGCATCATCTACGTTGGCGAGGAACTGCCTGAGACTTACGCGAGCTTGCCAATGGTTCATCTTGGGTCAAAGGTTATATGTCCCGCTTTCGTGGACACGCACGAACATTTGGCGAGCTTTGCGACTTTCCATGCCGGGCTCAATGTCATGAACGCTCGCTCCAACGAAGAGATAAAACGGATGGTCGCAGATTTTGCCCGTATTTCCGCAGGTAAAACCGTGATTGCTTTTGGCGCTTCACCTCATTCGGTTTCTGAGGGACGGCTGTTGACGCGCGCGGAGCTGGACGAAGCATGCCCCGATAAGCCGATCATGATGGTCAAATATGATGGTCATGCATGCGTGGTGAACACCCTTCTTCTAAAGCGCATTTCCGCCAAGGCATCGAAGCTGAGGGGCTTTCATGCGGACACGGGGGAGATGAACCAGGAGGCCTTTTTCGCGGTGAGCGAATACATCACCAATTCTTTATCGATTCCCCAGCTGGTGGGTAATATTCAGCGGGCTATCGACTATCTGGCAAGCAAAGGTATTGGAATGGTACATACCGTGAGCGGGGTTGGTTTTGCCGGCGATTTGGACGTAAGCCTTGAGAAGTGGCTCGGCAGGAGTGCGCAAAGTGGTTTTCAAGTGCGCGTTTTCGCCCAATCCATGGATGTCAACGTTGCTTTGAAGAGAAAGCTTCCTCGGATCGGGGGATGCTTTGCCTGCGCCCTGGATGGCTGCTTTGGCAGCGAGGACGCTGCGTTGATTTCGCCTTATCAGGGCGGCGACAACCAAGGCGTTCTTTATTACGACGACGAAACCGTGATCGACTTTTGCAAGAAGGCGAATCGTGCTGGCTTGCAGATCGAGATGCATGCTATCGGTGATGCAGCTTTCGACCAGGCATGCAGGGCCATTAAGGCTGCTCTTGATGATTTTTGGCGCGAAGATCATCGTCATGGAATCATCCATGCGTGCTTGCCTACCGAGGCGGGACTTGAAATCTGCGAGCGCTATAAGATCCAATTTCCCATGCAGTCAAGTTTTATCGACTGGCCCCAAGAGCCCGATTCGTATCTGTGTCGGATTTTAGGGGAAGAACGTGCCGCGCGCTTGAATCCTCTTCGTTCGTGTTGGGACAAGGGGATTTGCCTTAGCGCAGGAAGCGATGCGCCTTGTACCGATCCTGATCCTATCCTTTGGATGCAGCGCGCTTGCAATCACTCAACGCCTTCAGAGAGCTTGAGCCCGCAGGAAGCTTTGCGTATGTGCACTTATAACGGCGCTTGGACGAGCTTTGACGAGGATGAGATTGGCTCTCTTGAGGTGGGGAAGCGTGCGAACATGGCTTTGCTTTCCGGCAATCCTTACGAGGTGGGCGCTGAGCATTTGGGGGAGCTTAAGGTTGAGGGCTTGATTCTCGACGGTGAGCCTTACCGGCCCCAGGCGCAAGGCGCTCTTGCTGCTGTTTTGAGGGGGATCGTCTCGAAGGGGAGGATTTAGCTCGGGCCGTAGGTTTTCCGGCGCGGCTTTTTGATGTTCAGCCGGAGTGTTTTTTGAGTCGTAGGTTCTTCCGTGCCGTTCATCTGGGCTTTTGTTTTGATGCATTATTGCGCGTCCTATGAGGTTGTTGACGTTCTACGCGTGCACTTCTTCTGATTCATATTTTGTTTGAAACCCTGCTTGCGAGCAGGGTTTTCTTGTTTAGAGATTCTTCATCTTTGTTTCGGCGTCCTTTTGGATTTCTTTCATGAGGGCGTTAGAGCTTCTTCATATGCACGTCTGGGTTTCTTTTCATCATGGGGTGTGCGAGAAGGAGGTCGCATGGAAAAGAAGATGATCGGGATAGCTCTTGTTTGCGGGTTGCTATGCGCGGCGTGTTTGTTCGGGTATGTGATGTTGCTGCAGCGGCAGGCTGAGGCTGAGCGTTTGCAGGTTCTTGATCAGTATGGCGGGGAGCAGGTGAGCGTTTTGGTTGCCACGTGCGACATTCAGCCTGGTGAGACGTTGGATTCTTCCAATTCTAAGGAGGAGTTGTGGGTGAGCAAGCTTTTGCCGGAGGGGTCCATTACCGAGGCTTCGGAGGGGTGGGGCAAGAAGACCAAGTCTTTGATTTTGGCTGGCGAGGTTGTTTCCACTAAGCGTTTCGAAGGCGATTCGAGCGTTGTGGAAATTCCTGAGGGATTCGTTGCCGTATCCGTTCCCGCCAAGGATGTTCAGGCCGTTGGAGGCTTGGTGGCGCCGGGAAACAAGGTTGATGTGTATGCGGTGGGCACGAAGACGAGCTGCCTTGGTGAGGATGTCTTGGTGCTGGACACGAGTGCGAAGTCTGTTGATGAGCAGACGCAGACGAAGGTCGAGTGGGTGACCTTGGCGGTTTTGCCCGAAAGCGCGCAAGACTACATTGCCGCGTCCGAGGATCTAGAAATCTACTTCACCCTGCCCGCTTCGGCAAAAGAGGCTGCTGATACCGAGGTCAATGCCGATGCTAATGCGGAAGCAAACGCTGATTCCGATGCTGTGGCCTCGACCAAGGGGAACTCCGAGGGTGAATCCAAGGAGGCCTCTGGGGCCGAGGGCTCTTCCAACAACACAAAGGATAAGAAATCAGAGGCTGGCGACAAAGGAGGTTCTAAGGATGAGCAAGGTTGACGGCAAAAGTGAAGGTGATCTTGAAATGCCAAGGAGCACGGCGATGTGGACGCCAATGAGGCCAGGGCTGGCGGCGTTAGCGAAGAGGTCAAATCGAGCGACGAAAAGAAGGGCTAGGCAGGGGTCGGAGAGTTTCAACTTTGCGGGTTCTTTATCGATTGAACGGGGATGAGTGGGAGAAAGATGACTACAGACATGAAAAATGCATCGGCGAATCCGGCGCAGCTAACGCAAGTGCGACCGGTTCTGCTTTGCGTGGGGGCCGATCAGATTGCCCCGCTTGCAAAGTTGGGGCTTGGCAGGAAGAACTGGTCGGAATCGTGGATCAACGTTTGCCATAGTTCGCAAGAGGCACGTGAGCTTGTTGCTGAACACGAGGGTATTTTGGAAGTTTGGGTTTACGGCTCCAATGACATGGAAGCTATGAACCTGGCGGCGGGTTTGAAATTTGAGCGGAATAGCCTGCGAGTTTTTTTGCTTGCGGATTCCGGTACTGGATCGTTCATGAGTCGCTGCGATGCTGCGCATGTCGTTGCGCGGGTGGGGTCAAGCGCCGTCATGGGCTTGTTTGCTTCAGCCCAGCAGGTGTATGGAAGCGTCTCTCGGGCGTGCGAGGAAGAAACCGCGCGACAAGGACTTGCTCCCTGCTCGGGTGAAGCGCAGGGCTTGGTGCCTGTTTCTTATTTTGCGGCTGAGCCCCAAGGTGACCTATTGCGCGATGAGCGCGATACGACCACGAAGGTTTTTTCTTCAGCTGGTATGAGCTTGGAGCCTATACCGGAGTTGGAGGAACCTGCGGGGACGCCTGCTGCGGGCGGCGTGGCACACGATTCTTCGTCGTTGGAAACGGTGCCTTTTAAGGTGGTGCGATCTCAACCATTTGAGCCTGCAAGCCTTTCGGCTTCTGACGACTCGTTCGTTTTGAGCGTCGTGAGCGGCAGTGGGGGTTCGGGCAAGAGTTCGATTGCGGCCATGGTCGCTTGTCTCTCTCAAATGGCGGGGGCTAAAACGCTTGTTGTCGATGCTGATTTCCAGTTTGGTGATGAGCCTTGGCTCTTGGGGAGAAAGGCTCCCTTTGACATGGTTGAGCTTATTCGGCATGAGGATCGAATCGGCGAGCTAGTTAGCGAGGGAGAGCTTCCTGCCGTGCTGTCGGCGCCCGAGAGGTTGGAAGACTCGGAGCTTGCCGTCGCTTCGATAAAGCAGCTTGTCGCCCTGGCGCGCCGCCATTTCGACATCGTCGTTGTGAACACTGGCTCGTTTTGGGTTGATGCGCATCTGGATTTACTCGAGGTTTCGGATCGCAGCCTATTCGTGATGGATCAGCGTCCAACGTCCATCCGGTCTTGCGCGCGGGCGATAGAGCTTTGCGTTCGTTGCGGCTTACCTTTGCAACGTTTCTCCTTCGTCCTCAACAGGTGTGGACGGCAGGCTCTGCTGAGCTCTTTGGACGCCTCATGTGCGCTGAAGGGGGTCAAGGTGGGGGAGCTGCGTGATGGTGGCGATGGGCTTGCCGAGCTGTTGGGGGCCGGTTTGCCGCTTGAGTTGGTGGAGACAAGGAATCCTTTCGTGATGGATTTGGCCTTGTTCGTTGACGATCTTTTGCCATTGCCCTCTTCAACGT
>CAVBOO010000081.1:0-5094 GCA_963597045.1 bacterium
GGGGTGCCCCAGGTTGCATCTGAGGCTACGATTTCAAGTGCTTGCTCCTTGCTGGCTTCCTCGTCAGCGCCGTAAAGATCGCTTAGGTCATCCGTCGACACATAGATGGTTGCTCTGGTTCCGTCGTCGCACTCAACGGTCTTAATGCTCTTTGCGACAGATAAACCCGAACCGCTTGTTGTTCCCTCGTAGGTCTTTGCGTCATCCGGAATGTGCAAAGAAGCTTGGCCGTAGTTGACCTCTTGGCTTAGTTTTGCCTGAGTTGATTGGGCGGAGTTCCCGCATCCGAACAGGGTGATGGCTAGGCATGCCGTTGCCGCGATGGTGGCAATACGAATAATTGCTGACTTCATCCTGTCTCCTTTCATGTTTGCCTTCCGTTTACTCTCTCTCTCTCTCTCGAAAAAGGCAAGAACTTTGAGGTCATAGGCGGTTTTTGTGGCGTCAGAATGCAGCCATGTTTCGCTTCGCCGAATCGAACGGCGGGTGAATTGGGGCTTGTTGCTCTTGCGGGGATGGCTCTGACCTTTAAGGGATCGCCTCGCATCATCGTGGTGGGCTGGTTTAGAGGGGGAAGCATTGCAAAATTGGTCAAAAACGCGCTCTGAGGGACGCCAAATCCTAAAAATCGCACCTTTTTGGTCAGAAGTCCTCTCCGGGGGTAAATTTAAGGGCAACCGGGGCCCTGGCTAGAACTTGCGTTAGTTAGGGAAAGCCGCTGACCTGGGCTTTTGTGGATGAAGCTACAAACAGGGCAGCAAATTGATCCGAAAAATGACCCGAATGGTCAGAACTGCTACCCCGGGGTAGCAGTTCTGACCAACGAGGGCCTTATTTTGAGATCTGGCGTTCTTGTGGCTAGAAGATGGCCTACAGCGTGATGCAAGGTGACGTTGCGCGAAAAGACGCCAGGCTCATTGTTGCCATCGTGCAGGTTTGCACGAGAAGGCGAGGACGATGCATGAAAAGATGGGGCGTGGCACGGGTACGTTGACTGCCAACCTATATGCCACTTGGGCGTGGTTGCTAAATTTGTTCGCCGCGCGGGTTTCGCGGGCGGAAGGGGCGGCGGGATCCGCTGGTTGCTAGCTTGTCTGTTTCACGGGCGCTGTCGATTAACCTGCTCGCAGCGCGTCGCGCGCGAAATTCCAGGCCCGCTAAAGCTAATCACCACCTAGCATCACTTATCTAAAGAGAGGCACCGGAAAACTTCCGGTGCCTCTGCTTCTCTTTATGTTCGCAGCGCTGGGCGTGGGCTTTCTTCTAGGCAAGCTTGCCGCCCGTCTGTGCGACATCGCGCGCCCACGCGCTCAGCCGGTTCGCATGTCAGGTAGCCAGCCGACACGCCAACCAACACGCCAGCCGACACGCCCGCGCACCCGAGCGCTCTTTGGCCCTACGCCCAGCCTTTGCCGGTGCAGCCGAACTGCTCGAGCAGCTCCTTGGCGCGGGCGACGACGGCCTCGGTGCCGGGCTTCAGGACCTTGCGAGGGTCGTAACCCTTGCCTTCCTTGTCTTTGCCGGCTTCGATGTACTCACGAACTGCCTTGGTGAAGACGACCTGCAGGTCGGTGTTGACGTTGATCTTGGAGACGCCCATGCTGATTGCCTTTGCAACCTGATCTTGGGGGATGCCGGTGCCGCCGTGCAGAACCAGGGGCAGGTCGCCGACGAGCGCCTTGATCTCGGACAGGCGACCGAAGGAAAGGCCAGCCCAGTTCTCGGGGTACAAGCCGTGAATGTTGCCGATGCCGCAGGCCAGGAAGTCGATGCCCGTGTCGGCGATGATCTTGCACTGCTCGGGGTCGGCCAGCTCGCCGTTGGAGGTGACGCCGTCCTCGGTGCCGCCGATGCCGCCAACCTCGGCCTCGATGGAGATGCCCTTGCCATGAGCCAGAGCCACCAGTTCCTTGGTGCGTGCAAGGTTGGTTTCGAAATCGTCGTGCGATCCGTCGTACATGATGGAGGTGAAGCCCGCCTCGATGGCCTTGAAGCAATCCTCGTAGGTGCCGTGGTCAAGGTGCAGGGCAACGGGCACGGTGATGTTCATGGTCTCGACCATGGTGGCAACCTGGGTTGCGACCACCTTGTAGCCGGTCATCCACTTTGCGGCGCCTGCGGAGCACTCGATGATGACGGGGGACTGGGTTTCCTCTGCTGCGGTAAGGATGGACTTGGTCCATTCAAGATTGTTGGTGTTGAACGCGGGAATCGCGTAATGGCCCTTTTCGGCGGCCTGAAGCATTGCGGTTGCGCTGACGAGCATAAAAGACCTCGGTTCTGCTGCGGTTGCCAGTAATTACCTGCCAGTTTACCAGCATCGGGGCGTTTCGTACTTGCCACAGCCCAAGCTTGCACGGATTTTTCACCGTCTTTTCCTTAGCTTTTCCGTACGGAATCATTTAACGGCCTCGAAACCACTCGAGCGCGCTAAAGCGTTGACGGCGTGCCATAATGGGCACCTATGCGAGTAACGCAGCGCATGCGCGTTGATTTGCAGCCCATGCGTTAAGGGGGCGCCACCCAGGTGCAGCCTATGCATCAAGGGGCACCGGGGTGCATGTCCACGCATCAAGGGGCACCCCAAGGTGCATGCGCACATACCAAAAGGCACCCCAGCTGCATGCGCGCATCAACGGGGACCTAAGGTGCGTGCACTCCACCGGCAGCCTTCGCTTTCGCCCTGGCGCCGAACAGTTTGTTTGAAAGGTAAGGTTATGAACCGCGTTGCTGAGATAAGCCGCAAAACCAAGGAAACGGACATCCAGGTCAAAATTGATTTGGACGGCACCGGCGTCACCGACATCGACACCGGCGTGCCCTTCTTCGACCATATGCTCGACGCCTTCGGGCGCCATGGCCTGTTCGATTTGACCCTTCACTGCAAGGGCGACATCGAGGTGGACGCCCATCACACGGTTGAGGATTGCGGCATCGTCCTTGGTCAGGCGATCAAGCAGGCGATCGGCGACAAGAAGGGGATCGTGCGCTACGGCTCGAGCCTGCTTCCCATGGACGAGACCTTGATCTTGGCTGCCGTCGATTTCAGCGGCCGCGGCGGATGTTTCGCGAGCCTCAACATCTTGGCCGAGCAGGTGGGCAATTTCGACACCGAGCTGGGCCAGGAGTTCTTCATCGCGCTTGCAAGCAACGCCGACATAACCCTGCACGTGCGCCAGATTGCGGGCGTCAACTCCCACCATGTTTTGGAGGCCAGCTTCAAGGCCGTCACGCGCGCCCTTAAAGAAGCGGTGGCCATCGATCCGCGCATCGCCGACGTTGTTCCCAGCACCAAAGGGGCGCTTTGATGACGGCCCGCATCTGCGTCATCGACTATCGCCGCGGTAACCTGGCAAGCGTTCATCGCGGGCTGGTCGACTGCGGTTTCGATGCGTTCATCAGCGACAAGGCCGAAGATATCCTTCAGGCGGACGGGCTTTTGCTTCCGGGCGTCGGCTCCTTTGCTGATGCCATGAGCTTTTTGAACGAAAGCGGCCAGGCCGAAGCCATCAAGAAGCGCGTGGCCGAAGGCGTCCCTTTCCTGGGAATCTGCCTTGGCCTGCAGCTTTGCTACGATCGCGGCGACGAGGGTTGCCCCGAGGGCGAATGGATGGAGGGCTTGGGCCTTGTTCCCGGCCAGGTTGTCCGCATGCCCTCGCATACCGCCGACGGCCGCAAGCTCAAGGTTCCGCACGTCGGCTGGAACTCGGTGCACGTTGAGGGCGACAACCCCCTGTTCAAGGGAATCCCCAACGATTCCTATTTTTATTTCACTCATTCCTACATCGGCGAGCCAGCTAATGCCGCCGATGTGGCCGCAACGACCGAGCACGCCCAGAGCTTCGTCAGCTCCATTAGGCACGGCAACGTTTTTGCCACTCAGTTCCACCCCGAGAAATCCTCGGCTTTGGGCATGAGGCTCTTCGCCAACTTCGGCGAGCTGGTAGAACAGTACGCGCAAGGAGGTCGCGCATGATCTTGGTACCTGCCATCGATATCCTGGACGGCAAGGCGGTGCGCCTGAAGAAAGGCGACTACAACCAGGTGACGGTGTACAACGAGGATGCGGTTGCTCAGGCGCGCGCGTTCGCCGACGCCGGAGCCGAGCGCATCCACATCGTCGATTTGGACGGTGCGCGCGACGGCGCCCCCACCAACATGGAGCTCATCAAGTCCATGATTTCCGGCTTGGACGTGGAGATTGAAGTAGGCGGCGGCATCCGCTCCATGGACGCCATCGAGCGCTACGTCGAGGCAGGCGTGCGGCGCGTGGTCTTGGGCTCGGCCCTGGTGAAGGATCGCAGCTTCGCCGAGCAGGCGGCCGCCAAGTACGGCGAGCTCATCGTTGCGGGTATCGATGCCAAGGACGGCATCGTGGCCACCGAGGGTTGGCTCGACACCGCCGACGGCGTGCCTGCCGAGCAGCTCATCGCCGAGCTTGCCGACATGGGCATCACCAGCTTGGTGTACACCGACATCGCCCGCGACGGCATGCAAACCGGCATCGACGCCGAGGCCTACGCCGCTATGGCGCGCAAGTGCCCCGGCGTGAAGATCACCGCTTCCGGCGGCTTGGCTAGCTTGGACGACCTGCGCAACCTGGTGGCCACCGGCGCCAAGATCGATGGCGCCATCACGGGTCGTGCCATCTACGAGGGCGCGTTCACCGTTGAAGAAGGAATAGCCGCCATCAAAAAGGCCGAGGCCGCTCGTTAGGCCAAGGCGGATTTGCCGCAGCCCTTGGCTTGCCTGCGGGCACCAAGCGCCCCGCGCCGCAACCTCAGGTTTGCGCTTTTGCCCGGCTGTTGCCGGCAACCACTGCTTACCACGTAAGGAAAGGAAGGAATCGTGCTTACCAAGCGTGTCATTCCTTGTTTAGATGTGAAGAACGGTCGCGTCGTGAAAGGCGTGAACTTCGTCAACCTGCGCGACGCGGGCGACCCTGTCGAGCTTGCGGCGGAATACGACCGCCAGGGCGCCGACGAGGTTGTGTTCCTCGACATCACGGCAACGCACGAGGGTCGCAAGACCACCATCGACATGGCCTCGCGCGCTTCCGCCGAGGTACACATTCCCTATGCCGTGGGCGGTGGC
>CAVBOO010000082.1:0-5090 GCA_963597045.1 bacterium
CGTGCCCCAGCACGACGAGCAGGTTGCAACCCAAGTGGCCGGCCGCGTATTCGATGCTTCCGAGCTGGTGATTATCGATAACGTTGCCGGCGATGCGGATAACGAACAAATCGCCCAGGCTCACGTTGAAGATGGCCTCGGGCACCACGCGCGAGTCGGAGCAGGTGATCACGATCGCATAGGGCTCTTGGCCTTCGACGTGGCACGAACGAATGGCCGACGAATAGTCGCCCATGGGATGGTCGTTCTTTTGGTAGAACTCGTTGCCGTGCTTGAGTTTTTGAATTGCCTTAGCGGGGCGCATGCCTTCTGCGTGGGTTTTCATTGAAAGCTCCTTTTCCGTTGCAACGACTGTAGCGTATGGGCCGAAGAGGTTGCTGCCTGCCCTGGTGAACGTCCTTTTAAAAACCAAAAAGGCGCCCACCTTGAAGGTGAGCGCCCGAGTAAGCCGAACTATGGGAGGCTGCGAGCTTCCCTTGCTCGTTGGCTGCCTTAGTGCGTGATGAGCACGGGCAGGTCGGCGCAGTTGCGAAGCACTGCAGTGGAAACGGAGCCCAGGACCGCCTGGATGGCGCCAAGGCCGCGGGAGCCCATGACGATAAGATCGCAGTTCATGTCCTTGGCGGTGTTGACGATGACCTCGGCGGGCTTGCCGCGCAGAGCGACGAGCTCCATGCAGCTGCGCTTCTCGCCGAACTCGCTCTCGATGGTTTCCTCAAGCTCGGAGATAAGGGGCTTCTTGGCGTCGGCGGCATCGTTCATCAAGCCGCCGGCCATAAGGGACGCGATTTCGAAGGTGGGATCCTGCTCCGCCTCGGCGTCGTAAACCGAAACGACCAGGATGCGCTCGCTCAAGCCAGCGTCCACGAGTTCAAGCGCAGCGGACAATGCGCGCTTTGCCTGCTCGGACTTGTCGTACGCGACCAAAATCTTTTTGTAAGACATGAGAACCCCTCTCATAGGCAGAACATTTGACCTGCTTCAATTGTAGGCGATAGCAGCTTTGAAGACAGCTTGAAACTCGCATTTTACTTTGCAAATCCCTACGCATGGGCGCTTCTTTCGGCTGCTTTGCTTCCTTTGGGTGTTTTCTGGGGCCAACTGGCCCGCATTTGGCTTCCAGCTGGATTTGGAGCCACTAAAATTCAAGCTATATGACAATACGCAGTGGGGAGGATAAGCGTATGAAAACCGAACTTTGCAATTTGCTCGACATCGAATATCCCATCATCGCAGGCGGCATGGCTCACATTTCCGACGGCGCCTTTGCCGCCGCCGTGTCGGAGGCGGGCGGCCTTGGCGTCATTGCCAGCTGCCTTAACACGCCCGAATGGGTCGAAGAGCAGGTGAGCATCCTGCGCTCGCGCACCGACAAACCCTTTGCGGTCAATCTGATCATGGAATCCTCGATCGTCGAGGATGTTGCGCGCAAGTGCGTGGAGCTTAAGGTTCCCGTGTGCACCATCAGCGCCGGTAAGCCCGACCCCGTGGTCAAGATCCTGGTTGAAGGTGGCGTGAAGGCCATCTGCCTGATTCCCCATGCCCGCGCTGCGAAGAAGATGCAGGACTTGGGCGCCACCGCCGTTATCGCCGAGGGCATGGAAAGCGGCGGTCATATCGGCCGCATGCAGACCTTGCCCATGGTGCGCCAGGTTGTCGACGCGGTGGACATTCCCGTCATTGCGGCGGGCGGTATCGCCGATGGCCGTGGCCTTTTGGCGGCACTTGCCTTGGGCGCGGTTGGCGTTCAGATGGGCACCGTGTTCCTGGCGTCGGACGAATGTCCCATTTCCGATGCTTACAAGCAGGCGGTCGTCAACGCGAAGGATAGCGACATCGACATCACGGGCAAGCGCAACCATAAGCAGGTTCGTTGCATCAAAAACGATTTCTGGGCTCATTATTGGGAGCTTGTTGACGCAAATGCCCCGGCCGAGGAGCAGTCCGCCTGGGTGCGAGACTCCATCGACATCGCCGTTCAGGGAGACCTTGATCGTGGTTGCATCAGCGCCGGCTCCATAGTCGGCATGGTCAAATCCGTGCGTCCCGTTGCCCAGATCCTGAAAGACGTCAACGACGAGGCGGATGCCGCCTGGGCCGAGATGAAGAGGATTTACGGCTAAGCCTTGCGGATGCTCACCTGCATAATCGACGCGCCCTACGAAGGGAAGAGCGTCGAGTTCGTCTTGCGCACCAAGCTCTTCGTAAGCCGAAGAGGCGTTCGCCATGCCCGAAACGTCCCGGGCGGCGTGCTGCTTGACGGTTTGCCGGTGCGTACCGATGCGCCCGTTGCCTTAGGGCAAGAGCTTGCCATCTGCATCAGCGATGAGCACGTGGCCACCAAGGTTTCCGGGGTCGTCCCCGAGCCAGGTCCGCTTGACGTGGTGTTCGAGGACGCCGATCTTATCGTGGTGAACAAGCCCGCGGGCTTGGTGATGCATCCAAGTCGCGGGCATCACGACGGCACCTTGATCAACCGTTTGATGCACTACCTGCGCGAAACCGGGCGCGTTTGCAACCCGCATCCGGTTTCGCGCTTGGACCAGGGCACCACAGGCCTCGTTATTTTCGCGACCAGCGGATACGCGCAGGATCGTTTGCAAGATCAGCTGCACAGCCCTTCGTTCGAGCGCGCTTACCTGGCTTTGTGCCAGGGCGCCTTCGATCGCTCCTTCGGGCTGGTAGATGCCCCCATTGGGCGCGTGGAAGACCTGCCGAGTTCCTTCGACGTGGTGCCAGATGGCAAAGAAGCCCTTACCCATTACAAGGTGCTCGGCAGCTTTGACCTGGAAGGTGCGGGCACCGTTTCTTTGGTTCGTCTGGTGCTGGAGACGGGTCGTACGCATCAGATTCGCGTGCATATGAAGCATCTAGGGCATCCTCTTTTGGGGGACGCCGCCTACGGTGCGCCCTCGGAGCTTATCGATAGGCCGGCGCTTCATTCCTGGAGCGTCGTGGCCGATCATCCCATCAGCCGCGAACGTTTTTCGGTGGTGGCGCCCTTGCCGGCCGACATGCGGGAGCTTGTGCCTGGCAGCTTGGCCGCCCGGCTTGGAGCTTATGAGCCTCAGGCGGCTTATGACCGATAAGAGGATGCCTGCCGCCCGGCAAGCATTACACTGAACGGGAATCAGCTACGATAAACCGGCTACGAAGAATCACCGACCGTCACTGCTTACATGGCGAAAAGGAGAATCCAATGAAGGACGAAAACTGCATCTTCTGCAAAATCGGCGCGGGCGAGATCCCTACTTCCAAGGTCTACGAGGACGAGAATGTGATCGCCTTCGACGACATGGAGCCCTTGATGCCCGTCCATACGCTCATCATCCCCAAGGACCACTATGCCAACGTCGGCGACAATGTGCCCGAGGAAACTCTGGGCCATGTGTTCGGCGCGGTGCGCAAGGTCGCCGAGATCAAAGGCCTTACCGAGCGCGGCTATCGTCTGTTGGTGAACACCGGCGAGGACGCAAGCCAGAGCGTCAAGCATCTTCATGTGCATCTGCTTGGTGGCGGACATATGCCCAGGCCCAACGATCAGGACTGGGGTACTGCGGCAACTAACGCCGACCAGATTCACGGCGAGTAGCTTTTGCCGGGTGCGGCCGATAGGCGCTTCGGCGCGGCCGCATACGGCAGTGTACAAACCGGCCTACTTTAACGACGACAAGCTCAAGCGGGCAAGACGCCTTCTTGAGCTTTCGCCTGCTTTTAGGCTATTTGGTTAAACCTGCCGAAAATCGTCCCTTTCGCAATCCGATGGATAACTTGGTTTGCGAAAATAAGAGCAACAACCACCTAGGCGCAGTGCGCCTTTTTACGATTTAGCCTGCCAACAGGTACGAAAGTGAGGAAACGTGGCCCGTGTGATCCCCTTCAAATGCATGCGCCCCACGCCCGAGGCTGCCGAAGCATATTCTTCATTGCCCTTCGACTTCTACTCCAACGAAGAGGCCGAGGCCATTCTTGAGAAGAATCCCCGCTCCTTCATGCATGTCGACGCTGCCGGCGTCACTTATTCCAAGGCCGACGGACGTATCGTCGAGTTCCCTTGTGAGCGTGCGCGCGAGATGCTTCAGGAATACCTGGATGACGGCCTGTTCTTCCGCGACGAGGAGCCCGCTTATTATCTGTATCGCCTGACCACCGCCGACGGCACCAGTCAGACCGGCGTCATGGGCGGCGTGTACGTGGGCGAAGAGCAGAACGGCACTATCCGTCGCCACGAGAGCACACGCGTCGAGAAGGAAAACGGCTGCATTCGCCATATCGAGGCTTGCGCGGCCCACACCAGCGCGGTCTTTTTGGCATTCCGCGCCAACGAGGACATCGCTTGGGTGATGGATCAGGTTACCCAGCGCGAGCCCTTGTACGATTTCAATGCCGACGACGTGCAGAACACCGTATGGCGCGTTGACCATCCGGCCGAGGTGCGCATCATGAAGCGTGCTTTCGAGTTCATCGATGCGCTCTACATCGCCGACGGGCACCATCGCGCAGCCGCCAACATGCGCTATGGCATGACACGTCGCGCCGAGCGTGGTGCAACCGATGCGAACGGCGATTTCTATCCCACCGAGCACATGCTTGCGGTCATGTTCCCCAGCGATCAGCTGGTCGTGCATGATTACAATCGCGCGGTCGAGGACCTAAACGGCCTTACCAAGGAGCGCTTCCTTGAGTTGGTGAGTGAGGAGTTCGAGATCGTCGGCCCCTTCAAGGAGCCGGTTCGCCCCACCAAACGCGGCACCTTCGGCATGTTCTTGCTGGAAGGGGAGGAGTGGTACCGCCTTACCTTCAAGGGCACCAAGAGCTCCTCGATTGTCGGGCGCCTGGACGTTTCCATTCTGCAGGATCGTCTGCTTGACCCCATCCTGGGCATCGACGACCCGCGCTCCAACGACCGCATCGATTTCGTGCGCGGCACGCGTGGTGTTGCAGCGCTTGAGCATCGCACGGTCAACGGGCATGAGGCCGAGGTGTGTTTCGCCCTGTACCCCACCGATCTGGAGGATTTGTTCGCCATCGCCGACGCCAACCAGCTGATGCCTCCTAAGTCCACCTGGTTCGAGCCCAAGATCCGCTCC
>CAVBOO010000083.1:0-5087 GCA_963597045.1 bacterium
CCTCGGCGGTCTTGGCGAACTCGTCGTACATGTCGGTCCACTCGAAGTTCTCGCCCTCGGCGGCGGCGGCCAGGTTCTCGGCAGTGGTGCCGATGCCGTCAAGCTCCTTGAACCACATCTTGGCATGGGCCTTCTCGTTGTCGGCGGTCTTCAGGAAGAGAGCGGAGATCTGCTCCAAGCCTTCCTTCTTTGCCACGGATGCAAAATAGGTGTACTTGTTGCGTGCCTGGGATTCGCCCGCGAAGGCTTCCTGCAGGTTCTTCTCGGTCTGGGTACCAGCGTACTTGTTTGCCATAAGATGGCCTCCTTCTTGATCTACCTCCACGCTTCATCAGCGCATTTAACTTTTGTTTTTCACTCGCTTTGCGATTCACCGTTTTCCTTTTGGCAGTTTGGGCATAAGCCCTTGAACAAGGTTTGGTGACTTACCACCTGGAAGCCCGAGGTCTTCGCAACAAGCTCATCGTAGGCTTTCTGATACTCGAGCGGCGCATCGACCACCGAACCGCACCGAACGCACATCATGTGGTAATGAGGGTCGCAGCGCAAGTCGAAACGATTGGCGATCGGCGCCGCCACCTGCTGAATCTCGCCGTTATCGTCGAGCAAGTTGAGGTTGCGGTACACCGTTGCGCGGCTGACCTTGGCGTTGCGTTCATGCACATCGTGATAGATTTGCTCCGCCGTGGGATGATCACGATGCTCACGCACAACCTCTAATACCAAGCTTCGCTGCTTGGTATTGCGCTGAACAGGCACGTCATCTTTAGCTGCGCCTTTTTTTATTGCCACAGGCCACCCCCTTCACCACCTGTGCGACAGCGTTTCCGCAAAACTCGATCATGGAGCCTTTTCGTGCATAAAGGCGGCGCCATGCTCACAGCCTGCAAAAATCGCAGCCTGAAACAACAATGAACTTTCCTTGATTCTACTTTAAACAGTATTCTGTATCAATAAGAAATTACCATCGACTCACGCAAACAAAGACGCCCAAGTCGGACGCAGCATTGAATACGCGCCGCTTTGCTATACTCCAGCGAAAAGCCAAGCGACCACAAGACGATCAAAAAAACAAGACGGGCAGGGATCATGAACGCCGAAGAATACAAGCGCTGGTCGGCGCCTTTGCGCGATTACCCACGCGCGAAAGCCTGCGTCCTTGCCGCAAACAAAGCCCTCACCTACCTGGGCTACGCCATCTATCCCCTTTTGCTTGTCATCCTGGACGTGCAAAGCGACCCCTTCTTTTTGAGAGCGCTTGTTGTACCCGCATGCTGCTTCGTCGGCGTGAGCCTTTTGCGCAAGATCGTCAATCGCGCGCGCCCCTACGAGGCGCTTGGCATCGATCCTGTGATCCATAAAGACACGCAAGGAAAATCCTTCCCCAGCAGGCACGCCTTCAGCATGGCGATGATAGCGATGACCTGGCTTTATTGGTGCGCTCCCATAGGAATTGCGCTTTTGGTGCTAAGCCTGGCGATGGCGCTTGTCCGCGTGATGGGCGGCGTTCATTACCCGAGCGACGTTTGCGCAGGCACCCTGATTGCCGTGGTTTGCGGCATAATCGGGTTCTGGCTTGTTTAGCCAAGCCCGACATCAAAAACATCGTTCCAAAACGAAGCCGCGCCAAAGCCCGGCAAGGCAACTGGCATAAAAAGAAAGCTGCAAGCATGAAACCGATTGCGCACATCCATACCGACTACCACCAGAAATTCGGGATCCCCCGCAATGCCGGGCTTGCCGCCGACACCCAGGGCGTCATCGTTTTCGAGCCGGAGTTTGCCAACCCCGAAGCCGTCCGAGGATTGCAGGAATTCAGCCACCTGTGGCTTATCTGGCAATTCGAGAACACCGATCGTAACCATTGGCGACCGACGGTTCGCCCTCCCCGCCTGGGAGGGTCGTGTCGCATGGGCGTCTTCGCCACACGCTCGCCCTTCCGCCCCAACCCCCTGGGACTTTCCTGCGTGCGCCTTGACAAGGTGGAAGTTGTCGACGGCGTACCTTTCATCCATGTTCTGGGCGCCGACCTGCGCGACAACACGCCGATCTTCGACATCAAGCCCTATTTGCCTTTTGCCGACTGCCACCCCGAAGCCAACGGCGGCTGGACCGACGACGAGCCTTGGCAGCCTCTTGAGGTCGATTTCCCTGCAAACGAGCTGGCAAAAGTACAGGAAGAAAAACAGGCTGGGCTTATCGAGGCGCTTGCGCAAGACCCGCGCCCGCCCCTGCAAAACGACCCGGAGAAAAGCTATGCCATGGCTTTTGCGGGCTACAACATCCGCTTCACCGTGGACGAGCCGACGCTCCACGTCACTCTGGTGGAACCGCTGGACAAAGGAACTTTCGGCTTCGACCTGTAAGAATTGCCACGAAACCCGTACGCACGAGCTTATCTCGTCTTCACGCTCTTCTTGCTGCTCCAGGCAAAACAACGAAGGCACGCGCATACTTAAAAAGTGTAGATTTCACAGCCAGCACACGGGCTCAACCGCCCCCGAGAACAACAGCCTTGCCTTCTAAAAGAAAGGCTGCCCCACGTAAACAGGAGCAGCCTTGATTTGAAGCTTATTTGCTAAGCAAACAGGCTTTTGCCAAATGAGAAAGCGCTAGCGGGCGGCTTTGATGGCCTCCAGCAGATCGTCGTAGTTATCGAAGGCGGGGACTTGCGGGTACTCCTGCTTGATGGCCTCGGTGGTGTTGAACAGGAAGCCGGTCTTGCCATTCAAAATCATGCCCAGATCGTTGTGACTATCGCCCACGCAAATTGGCTCCATGCCGCAGCTTTGCAGCGCCTTGATGGTGGTCAGCTTGCTTTGCTCGCAGCGCATTTTATAGTCGATGATCTTGCCCGTCTCGTCGGTCACCAGGCTATTGCAGAAGATGGTCGGGTTGCCAAGCTTGGCCATCAGGGGAGCTGCAAACTGCTCGAAGGTATCGGACACGATGATGACCGAGATTTCTTTTTCCAACGCATCCAGGAATTCCTTGGCGCCAGGCAAAGGGTCCACCTTTGCGGCAACCGCCTGAATATCCGGCAAGGTCATGCCATGCTCCGCCAAAACTTCCAGGCGATAGCGCATGAGCTTGTCGTAATCGGGTTCGTCGCGCGTGGTTTTGCGCAACTCGGGAATGCCCGCGGCATCGGCGAAAGCAATCCAGACCTCAGGCAGCAATACGCCTTCAAGATCCAAGCATGCAACGTTCATGATGTGCTCCTTCGCTTCGGGATTGCGGTGCCCGCTCGTGCTCGCGGGTCCGCGGCTTAGCTGGCCTTTGCCGCCGCGCCATATTTTCAATGGGCGCATCATACCCCAAACGGAATTAATACCTACCAAGTTGATAGGTTTTCGCCGCGAACGGCGCTAAATTGCGCACGTCGCATCACGCACGGCGCACGGCGCAATCGCCCGGCTCGCTTTATTTGCGACGCAAGATCAAATAAGAGTTCAGATTTCCCGTGCGCCCATCGGCCTCGAAGCGAGCCTCGAGCTTAGCTAGGTCGGACAGCGTCCTCGTCAAAGAGTCAAGCTCGGCCTCACTGAAAGAATGGCAATAGCGATACACGCCCGATACCTTTTGCCATCCAAGAAGATGATCGCCTTCTTCAAGATCGGTGCCTGCAAGCGCCAAATCGGATAGCGACCGTTCGCGCAACTGCTCCGCCTGCTCGGCCAGCTTGGCGCTCTTCATGAACTGCCAAAACGAAACAGCAAGGATACCTCCCGTTCGAAGAAGCTTGAGCATTTCACGAAGCGCGAATTCCCGCGTTTCACAACCCGGCACGTGATGCATGAAGCCGAAGCAAAGCACAACATCGGCCAAGCCCTTGGAATGGATGCCCAGATGCGGCTTCCGATTAAGGGCCTGCGTGATCACGTCGATGTCTTGGAACGAGGCAAGCTGCATTTTGGAAGAAGGCACACCAAGCGCCCCACCGCTGCAGACCCCACCGTTGCAGGCCTCGTCGCCGCAAGCCTCGTCGAGCGCGCCGTCGCTGTAAGCGGCATCGCCAAACAACCCGCCAGCTCGCGCATCGTCGAAAACGCCCGGGCGCGCCTGCTCAAAGAGGGCACGCCCAAAATCAACAGCCACAAGCTCAACCGCAAGATCAGGACGCGCGGCCTTGAGGAATGCCTCGAATCTTAGGTTCCCGCAGCCAACGTCCACCAAGGAAAGGGGCCCCGGCGCAACGCCCTTTGCAGCAGAGCCACGCAGAACGGCATCGCCAAGCGCAGCAGCGGCCTCTCCCCCTCCGTCGCCACCGTGGAGAACGACCTCGCCAGGCGCATCACCATGCGCGCTTACCCCTGCCTCCGCAGCGAGTTCATCCAAATAAGGCAGACACCTTTCCCAACCCGGCCAGCCCGACTGACGAGTCTGCGAAAACGAGCGCGCCTGCTGCGCGTAAAAGCGGCTGGTAGCGGCGTTGAGTATGTCGGCGACCCTGCGTTCCATGTGCCAGATTCTAAAGCAACACCCGTATAATGGCAGCCATGGACAAAGCTCTCGTGGACATACTCGACCGACTTCGCAGCGCAAACGAGCTCTCACCTGACGAAGTTGCAAAAATCGTCCGCTCGCACAATGCCGGCGTCCACGACAGCGCAAAGCGGGCGAGCAAGAAGAAGCTTCTGCGCCACTACTTCGAAACCAAGAACTCACGCCCCGAGCTTTGGCGCAGCTGGGATGTCGACAGCGCGCTTGAGGCGAAATTCCTTCGGTGCCTACGCGCAAAGCCTCGCCGAACCGCTTCGGGAGTGGCAACCATCACCGTTATCACCAAGCCCTGGCCCTGCGAGGGCAACTGCGTCTTCTGTCCCAACGACCTGCGCATGCCCAAAAGCTACATCCACAACGAACCCGCCTGCCAACGCGCCGAGCGCAACTTCTTCGACCCGTATTTACAAGTTGCCTCACGCTTGCGGGCGCTCACCCAGATGGGGCATATCACCGATAAAGTGGAACTCATCGTCTTGGGCGGGAGCTGGACCACCTACCCCGATACCTACCAGCGCTGGTACATAAGCCGCCTGTTCGAAGCGCTCAACGACGCTGGACAGCCAAGTCAAAGCGCAGCAGAG
>CAVBOO010000084.1:0-5082 GCA_963597045.1 bacterium
TGTCGATGCCTCGACGGTCGGCGGCGTCGTGAACATTCGATACCTCGGGGAGCTTCTTATCCTTAACGAGCTCACCGAGCTTCTCGAGCAAACGACGACGATTCACCTGGTAGGGAATCTCGGAAATGACGATCGAGTAGTTACCGTTCTTCTTTTCCTCGATACGGGTCTTGGAACGGATGGTGATGGAACCGCGGCCGGTTTCGTATGCCTCGCGGATGCCGTCACGACCCATGATGATGCCGCCCGTTGGGAAGTCGGGGCCAGGCATGATTTCCATCAACTCGGCGGTGGAGATATCGGGGTTGTCGAGCATCGCGCAAGTTGCGTCGATGGCCTCGTTGAGGTTGTGGGGCGGGATGTTGGTTGCCATACCAACGGCAATACCGTTTGAGCCGTTAACCAGCAAATTCGGGAAACGCGCGGGCAAAACCGCAGGCTCTTCCAAAGATTCGTCGTAGTTGGGATTGAAATCGACAGTTTCTTTATCCAGGTCACGAAGCAATTCCATGGCAGCCTTATCAAGGCGTGCCTCGGTGTAGCGCATTGCCGCCGCGGAGTCGCCGTCGATAGAACCGAAGTTGCCATGACCATCAACCAAGGGGACGCGCATGCTGAAAGGCTGCGCCAAGCGAACCATCGTGTCGTAAACGGCGGAGTCACCATGGGGGTGATACTTACCGATAACGTCACCGACGGTACGGGCGGATTTCATATGAGGTCGAGTCGGCGTATAACCCGACTCGTTCATTGCATAAAGAATACGGCGATGAACAGGCTTCAAGCCGTCGCGCACATCAGGAAGCGCACGTGCGACGATAACCGACATCGAGTACTCCAAAAACGATGTCTGCATCGATTCGCCGAGTTCCGTGCGCAGGATCTCGGTGCCCTCGCCGAAGGAGTCGGCCTTGGCTTCTTCCTGGGTCTCAGTTTCGACGGTTTCGTCGAGCTCAGACTGATTCTGCTCGTCGTTCTGATTATCTTCAGCC
The DNA here is from genome assembly GCA_963597045.1 of bacterium. Lineage (GTDB taxonomy): Bacteria > Actinomycetota > Coriobacteriia > Coriobacteriales > Eggerthellaceae > Anaerotardibacter. Next base: position 993 of record CAVBOO010000084.1, read on the forward strand.
ACTGAGATCCTCCTTTAAATGTCGAGATAACGGACGTCTTTAGCGTGAGATTGGATGAATTCACGACGCGGTTCCACCTGATCACCCATAAGTTCGGTGACAACGCGCTCTGCCAAGATGGCATCCTCAACGCTCACTTGAACCAAGGTGCGATTGTCAGGCTCCATGGTCGTTTCCCACAGCTGCTCGGGATCCATCTCACCCAAACCCTTGTAGCGCTGGATGGTGAATTTATCGGGGTCGGCAAGCTCAGACATATGAGACTTGAGCGCCTTCTCGTCGAATATGTACTTCTCAACCTTAGGGTTGCGGGAGTTCTTCTTCTTCAGGCCGAACAAGGGAGGCTGCGCAATGTAGATATAGCCCAACGTGATGAGCTCGGGCATGTAGCGATAAAAGAAAGTCAAAAGCAGGCAGCGAATATGTGCGCCGTCGACGTCTGCATCGGTCATGATGATGATGCGATGGTAGCGAGCCTTGCTTGCGTCGAACTTCTCACCGATGTTGGTGCCGATAGCGGTGATCAGGCTGCTGATGGTGTCGGAGCTCAAAGCACGAGCCTGGCCGACCTTTTCAACATTCAGGATTTTGCCGCGCAAAGGAAGGATGGCCTGATACTTACGATCGCGCGCCTGCTTGGCCGATCCACCTGCGGAATCGCCCTCTACAATGAAAATTTCGGAGAGCGAAGGATCTTTGGAAGAGCAGTCGGCAAGCTTGCCTGGCAGCGAGAAGGATTCCAAAACTCCCTTACGCGCCGTTTCGCGCGCCTTGCGTGCAGCTTCACGCGCTTTGAGCGCCTGGGAAGCCTTGCCGACGATGCGCTTCGCAGCAGCAGGATTCTCTTCAAGGTACTCGGCCAAACCCTTGGTAACGGCACCTTGCACCAAACCACGAATCTCGGTGTTGCCGAGTTTGGTCTTGGTCTGACCTTCGAACTGAGGGTCGGCCAGCTTGACACTGATGATCGCGCCCAGGCCCTCACGGCAGTCGTCGCCGGTGAGGTTGGGGTCTTTACCCTTCAAGATGCTCTTATTGCGCGCGTACTCGTTGATGGTGCGCGTGACGGCGTTTTTAAAGCCATCCATATGTGTGCCACCCTCATGGGTGTTGATGTTGTTAGCAAATGCCAAAACACCAGATGAGGTATAGGAACCGGTCCATTGCAAGCACACCTCGACGGAACCATCGTCGTTGGAGGCGCTGAAGTAAATGGGATTGTTGAGGGTTTCCTTGCCCTTATTCAGATAATCGACGAAGTCGATGATGCCGCCTTCGTAGTAAAAGGTTTCCGACTTGAATTCGCTGTCGGAAGCCTCAGCGAAGCTGTCGCTGTTGCCTTCGGCCTTGTCGGCATCGGAAATAGCGCCGCCCTCGACGTTGGTTTCGTCGATTACTGCGGTCTGCTTGCGGGCAGCCTTGGAACGTTCGTCCACAAAATTGATCTTCAAGCCTTTGTTAAGGAAGGCAAGCTCACGGAAACGATTGGCCAAAGTACTGTAGTCAAACACGGTCGTTTCAGTGAAGATGGTCTCGTCCGGCCAGAAGGAAACGGTTGTGCCGGTGCCTTCCGCATCGCCGACCTCGCGAAGCTTCTGCACGGTCTTGCCGTACTCGAAATCGATCTCGTATTCCTTGCCACCACGACGAACCTTAACCTCGGTTCGTTTGGAAAGAGCGTTGACGACGGAGACGCCGACGCCATGAAGGCCGCCGGAAACCTTGTAACTGTCGTTATCGAACTTACCGCCGGCATGAAGAATAGTAAGAACAACCTCGACGGTAGGAATCTTCTCTTTAGGATGTTCGTCGATGGGAATGCCACGACCGTTGTCGACAACCGTAACCGAATTGTCCTCATGGACCGTGACGGTGATTTCCGTACAGTAACCAGCCAATGCCTCGTCGACGGAGTTGTCGATAACTTCGTATACAAGATGATGCAAACCGCGAGGACCCGTGGTGCCGATGTACATGCCTGGGCGCTTGCGCACGGGCTCCAAGCCTTCAAGGACCTGAATGTCCGAGCCATCGTAATGCTCGTTAGCCAAACCTACTCCTTTTATGCTTCGAATTGACTATTCAAGACAAGGGGAAACCATGCTTTACGCACGTGAAACTCCTTGAAGTAAAGACAATAAATTATAACGTAAAGGAGTATTATTATCCACTTTTAGCTATAGCTAGAAGCGCATGAGAGCCGTTCTAAGCGGGCTTCATGCGTCTTTGCCAGATAATTTTCGTTTTTTATTGAAAGTTGCCGCTATCGCACGTTCAAAAGATTTCTTAAGGCGCGGATCCTCAATCTCTTCTGTAAGATCATCGATTCGCTCACGCTCATGCGGCGTCAGTGTTTCACGTGAAACAATCTCTTCTTCAGTGTAGGGAGCATGCAAACGCTTAGTCTGTGGAGCATGCTCCGAAGAGCGATCAACGAATGGATGAGGAATCCTGTATCGCCCTTTTGAGATGTTCACTTCAAACTCAATGAGCTCGATGTTGAATTCACTCAGGTACTTCAACCTCAATAATTCCTTCTGGGCGCCAAGCTCAGCAGCAACCAGGGAGTTATCAACATAAACGATCAGGCGCTTCTTGTAGGGCTTCGAGGACGTCTCTAGGGTTGATGATTTCTGCGCGCCGGACGCAGAGCTCTCGGAATCTTGCGGATTCAGAAGATAGATAGCGTTCACATGCTCAAGAATGAAATCGTTTGCCAATCGGGAAAACTGATCGTAAATACGCTCTACAGCTCTCTCACGCGAAAGCTTCGCCCGCACCTCATCGGGAAGCTGATCTTGCCATTCCTGAAAAAAAGAGGAAAAGGGGTTCAAGGAACGTCGGTGGTTTCGACTTTGATAAGACATCCTACAAGCCTCCCATATCAACGCTCGACCATGTAAACCCAGATAGCGAGGTATCCGACTCATGCAAAGAAGATGCTGGGGGTTCCACGTTCGAATCGTTACGCTTAGCCATAATGGAGCCCAGATCGATGACGTTAGCCCTGGACAAGCTCACCGGATCGAAGTAATCCCTGGTTGTTGCCGTTATAAAGGTTTGAACCTCAGCAGGAATGCTCTCCACGAAGGCGTGCCTGCGGTTTTCATCCAACTCGCTCATAACATCGTCCAGCAAAAGCACCGGATCCTGATTCAGCCTATCGCGCACCAACAACACTTCAGCGGTTTTCAGAGCCAAGACGATAGATCGCTGCTGCCCTTGGCTTGCGAACAAAGATGCATCTTTGCCGTTGATAAAGAAGAGCACTTTGTCGGCATGGGGACCGAACAGAGAGCGATGGCGGCGGCGCTCATCGTCAAAACGGCTCGTAAGAACCTCAAGCAAGCGTTCTTCGACAAAGGCGCGCTCGACAACATCAGAGCTTGCCTTTGGGCAATCTAGCTCCCAAGAGGGAATGTAGGAAAGCGCTATCTCATCCTTGCTTGACGAAATACCTCGATAGCATTCGTTCACGTACGGGATCAGTTCTTCCACCAAGCGAACACGGAGCATGAACAGCTGGGCGCCAACGCGGGCAAGAACCTCGTTGATCGCCATAAGGTAGCTATGCGTAACCTCTTCTTTAAGGTAGCGATTTTTCTGCTGAACGATCTTTGCATAATCGCGTAAAACGGAATTATAGCTCGACGAAACCTGGCATCCAAGCTGGTCAAGCTGGTTTCTCCTGACGGAGGACGACCCTTTAACAAGATTCAAATCATCAGGACAGAACAAAACAGCGGGCAAAATACCCTTTAAGGAGCTGGCTGCTTTCTTCTTTCCGTTAAGAAAATAGGAACGACCAAGCTCGCTTGCGCGCAGTTCAAGTTCCAAGCGACGGCTCCCGTCGCTTAAAAGTGCACTCGAGCTCGCCTGCTCCTCGCCAAACTTTACAAGATGCGCCGGGCGGGGGTTCCTGAAACTCGTGCAGGCGGTGCAGAGCTGTATGGCTTCAACCAGATTTGTCTTACCGATGGCATTGGGCCCTACGAAGATGGTCATAGACCCCAAGCCAGACAGCTCCACCTCTTGATAGCTCCTGAAGTTGCGAAGCCTCAGCTCCCTGACGGTCAACCCCATGATTCGC
>CAVBOO010000085.1:0-5080 GCA_963597045.1 bacterium
CCAAAAAAGCCTCGGAGGTGTTGGTGATGGTGAGCGCCCAGGGCAGCGGCTTCGCAAAACAAAATTCGATTCCGCCTTGCTCATAGCTGGGAAGATCAAGCTCGCCAGAATAAGAAGAACTCTCCGCCGTGGCAAAGAGCTCCTCCGGGATGATGATTTTCAGATCGTCCATTAGCGAGCGTTGTTGCTGTTAAGACGATCGCGGCAGCGCTTGATGCTGGTAAGAGCGGTCTCGAGCGTCTGCTCAACGTGAGTGAACACCTCGTCGGCGAAAGCTTCGGCGCCTGCGCGGGTCTGACGCTCCATCTCGCGAGCCTCAGCCATAATGGTTTCGGCCTGCTGCTGGGAAATGCGAACGATTTCCTGCTCGGAGGCAATGGTGATTGCCTGGCTGCGCGCGTCCTCGATCAAACGGGAAGCCTGAACCTCGGCCTCATCAAGGAGGTCCTGACGCTCACGGATGACCAGGCGTGCCTGACCGACCTCGGGCGGGAAAGCCTCTTTGATCTCGTCGAGAATCTCAAGAGCGGCCTGAGCATCCACCAGATGAAAGCCATTCCTACCGAAACCGGCAGGCTTGGAGTCCTCGATAAGAACACTGAGCTCTTCAACGAGATTCATAACTCCGGAATCATCCATATTAGTTCCTTCCTGAACCACGCCCTTTGGCGCAAGCAAAGGTTAAAATTCATTCGAAAATTGTAGCAAAACGAGCTACAACCCCAAAACTATAGCCGATGTGGCGCCCCTTGGCTAACCTAAGTTGCGAAATGAACCGACGAAACATATACGCCAAGGTTTATACGGGCGTTCCCAACGAGCCAATTCATTATTCAAAGACCGAGGCGAGCTTCAAGGAAGCAGGATCCAAGTTCGTATAGCAAGCCTGCTCAAAAGCTCGCAGCCATGCGGCGAGCCTAAAACGAAGGCGGCGAAAACCTAGGTGATAACTATTCAAAGCCAAAGCGCTTCTTCAGCGCGGCATCGACGCAAGGCGGAACGAACTTCGAAACATCGCCACCCATCGAGGAGATCTCGCGTACAACCGACGACGAAAGATACATGTACTTCGGCGGCGACATGATGAAGAAGGTCTCGAGATTGGGGCCCAGCTCGTAGTTCATGGCCGTCATCTGAAACTCGTACTCGAAGTCGGTCACAACGCGCAGGCCCTTCACGACCGCATGGGCATCGTGAATGCGCGCGCAATCGACCAGCAAGCCGTCGAAGCTGATAACGCGAACGTTCTCAAGGTCGGAGACCGCCTCGCGCACAAGGTCGACCCGCTCCTCAAGCGAGAACAGGGGGCCCTTCTTCTTTGAAGCGGCGACGGAAACCACCACCTCATCGAAAATCATGGCCGCACGGGTGATGACGTCAAGATGGCCTGCCGTGATGGGGTCGAAGGTTCCAGGTACCAAGGCGCGCTTCATAAACTAGCTCCTTTTGAAAATGGCAATGACGGTGTCGCCGTAGCTACGCAGCGAAACCGTCGTCCATTTTAGCGTATCGAGCAAAGCCTCCACCTTGGCGGCATCACGTTTTGCATATTCATAACTTACAAGCGCCTGGGAGGAAAGGCGGTCGGCTTGCTCCATCTCGCCTAGCCAGGAAAGCAGGCGCTCGGCATCGAAGGCGTACGGAGGATCGAGAAAGACCAGGTCGAAGGCGGGCAAGCCCGCACGGCTGGAAAGCTTGAAGGTATCGGATTGAATCAGATGCGCGCGCCCGGAATCGAGCTTGCACAAGGCGAGGTTGGACTCCACCACGCGTGCCGCATCACGGCTCTTCTCGCAAAACCACGCTTCCTCGGCGCCACGCGACAGGGCCTCGATACCCAGCTGACCTGAGCCTGCGAAGGCATCGAGTACCTTCAGGCCATCGAAACCGCCGCACAGGCTGTACAGAGAACTCATCAAGGATTCCTTGACGCGGTCGGTTGTGGGGCGCGTATTGTCGCCTTTAAGCACCTTAAGGTTGCGACCTCGGAAGTCGCCTGCAATAACTCTCACTGCCGTGCCTCCTTATGAGCGAGCGCCTGCATCAGCACCGCACGCTCGTCCTCGTTCAGCAATCCCTCATCCAAAATCGAACGGGCGTCATTGGCCGCTGCCTCGATGATAGCGCTATCGCGCATGACGTTAACCAGCTTCAGAGGGCTTTTACCATGCTGCCTGCCCCCGAAGACGTCGCCCTCGCGACGAAGAGCCAAGTCACGCTCGGAAAGCTCGAAACCATCATCAACGCTCTCCATCACTTGCAAACGCTCCAGGGCCTCGAATGCGCGCGAACGCGACACCAAGAACACCTTTCCCGGCTTCGAGCCACGCCCGACTCTACCCCTCAGCTGATGGAGCTGCGCCAAGCCGAAACGGTCGGCATCCTCTATCACCATGACCGTCGCATTAGGCACGTCGACGCCCACTTCGATAACGGTAGTCGAAACCAAGATGTCTATATCGCCCGCTTTAAATTGCTTCATGACCTCGGATTTCTTATCTGAGGCTAGCTTGCCGTGCAACAAGCCCACTCGCGCTTCGGGAAACACGCTTTCCTGAAGAATGCGTGCATGTGTGCTTGCGGCCGATACAACCTTTCCCGCCGGATCGAAATCGCCCTTGTCAAGTATGCCCTCGACGAAAGCGTACTCGACGAAAGACCGATCTGAGTCCTCGTCCTCGGCCGACGAAGCGTCTGGTTGAAGGGCCTCGGTTTCCACGCCGATCAAGGGGCAGACAATGTAGGCCTGCTCCCCGCGGGATAAAGCTGCGCGAATCTCGTCGTAGGCTATGCCCTCCTCCTCAAAATGGCACACCTTGGTTGTGCGCGGAAGCAAGGCTTGCGGGCGTTTGCGCAAATACGAAAGGCCCATGTCGCCGTACATAGCCAGAGCCAAAGTGCGCGGAATGGGCGTTGCCGTGAGCGATAGGACATCGGCGTTTTCAGCCTTAGACACCAAGGCATGCCGCTGATCCACGCCGAAACGCTGCTCCTCGTCGATCACGACAAGCGAGCAATCTTTAGGCCAAAGCTCATCGGACAAAAGGGCGTGGGTGCCGAACATCACCGAGCAGCGCCCCTCGGCAAACGCCGAGAGAAGCTCCGCGCGCTCATCGGCAGAGGTGGAAGAAGTCAAAATGCCCCAGGGGACACCCAGGGAATCGAGCAAAGATCCCACCGCAACGCCGTACTGACGCACCAAAACCTCGGTAGGACCCATCATCATCGCCTGATGCCCGCCATCGATGGCTGCAGCAATCGCAAAAGCGGCAACGAGCGTTTTGCCCGTACCGACGTCGCCCAAAAGCATGTGCTCCATGCACTTGGGGGCGGCCATCGAACACAGGATCTCGGAAACGGCAGCGTTCTGCTCATCGGTGAGATCAAAAGGAACGATGCGGCGCAGCTCGGTGAGCTTAGGGCCATCGATGACCTGCTGATACGGCACAAGGCCGACCTTGCGGGAGCGGGAGCGCGACATGAGCCCCAGCTCCAACAACAGCAGTTCCTCGTAAATCAGACGACGCCGCGCCATCTGGACCTCGGCCATGTTCAAAGGTGCATGAATGGCCCTGTAAGCTTGATAGCGCGAACAGAGGCGATAACGACACCTCAGGCTCGCAGGAAGAAAGTCATAGCATCCTTGAACGCGCCCCAAGGCCTCATCGACCAAGCGACGCATGGTTTGACGCGGCACCCGGGCAGATGCGGGATGCACCGGAAGAACCAAGCCGCTTGCCTCATCCTCAGGATCAAGAACCACGAGTACCGGATTGGTCATACGCTTGAGGCCGTAGTTGAACTCGACCTCCCCCGACACGGAGACGCGCATCCCCTGCTCGAGCTTGCGAGAGAGCCATGGTTGGTTGAAGCAGGTGACCATAAGGATGCCCGAGCCGTCGACCAAGCCCACCTCGATCAAGGATAAGTTGCGCTTACGCGTCCTGCGCGAGGTGACGCTGTGAACCTGGCCAACCACCGTGCAGTGCTCGCCGATGCGAGCCTGGGCAACCTGACGCACCTGCGACATATCGATGTAGCGACGAGGAAAGGCATCGAGCAAATCGCTCAGGTTGTGGATCCCCATCGCCCCCAGGGACTGCGCCCGCTTGGGACCGACCCCGCTCAAGGAGCTCACCGGGGCATCAAGCGCCAAAGTAGAGGAAAGGCGATCCTGAGATATGCTCAAAATCGCCTTCTTCCTCGAAATATTGTTTTCGCCCTCTGGCACTTTATCGCCGCTTTTTACTCAAGGGAAAGAACAATGGGATACAAGGGCTGCTCGCCACGATAGGACTCGATTTCCAGGTCCTCATAGGCCTCCTCGATGCGCTCGACCAAGGCCTCAAGGGCCTCGTCGGAGTAATCGACGCCGGCCAGGAGGGTCAGATTGTCCATATCGTCGGCTTCCATGACCTCAAGGATGCCCATAACGGCATCTTCCACGTTGTCGGTAACGGACTCGATGGCGCCATCGGCGATGCCGATGAAATCGCCATCCTTAATGGGATTGCCATGAGCGTCCTTGGCATCCTTGATGGCCTGCGTGACCTCGCCGGTATGGACGTCCTCGCGCGCCTCGGTCATGGCTTCGACGTTATCGTCGAACGAAGCGTCGGTGTCGAAAACGAACATGGCAGCGAAGGCCTCGGGGACGCTCGTCGTGGGAACCACCGCGCAGGGCTTCTCGGAAACCTGCACAGCACTCTGCGAAGCCATGATGATGTTCTTGTTGTTGGGAAGGATGATCACGGAATCGGCGTTGACCTGAGCCACGGCATCAAGGATGTCCTTGGTAGAGGGATTCATGGTCTGACCGCCGGAAACAACGTAATCAACACCTAAAGACTTGAGAATGCTTGCATTGCCCTCGCCTGCCGCTACGGCAACGAATCCGATGGGCTTGGCAGGCTCGGCAGCCTTCTCCTCTTTCTCGGCGGCAAGCTTAGCGTTGCGATCTTCGGACTGCAGCTTCATATTGTGGATGAAAACCTCGAAGATCTGGCCACGCTCGAGGAAGTACTCGAGCACCTTGTTGGGGGTGTTCGAGTGAACGTGAACTTTGAACTTGGGAGTGGAG
>CAVBOO010000086.1:0-5065 GCA_963597045.1 bacterium
TTTCTGCCGCTCGCTCACGCGCACGTTTTCCTCTTCATCTCGCACGATAACACCCCCTAGCCTTGCGCCTGATGCGGGTCGATCAGGCTACGCAGCCTCGAACCCGCAAGGTCGAACAGCAAAACCACAACAACCAAGGCCAGGCCCGGGAACACCGCAAGCCACCACATGCCCGCGGAAAGGTAGCTCATGCTCTCGCTTAGGATCACGCCGATTGCAGGCTGCTCGGGCGACAGACCGAAGCCCAAGAAGGTGATGGCGGCCTCGTGCAAAATCGCATGAGGGAAGAGCAATATCAGGCCCACCAAGTATTGCGGGAACACATAAGGCACGATGTGACGCGCGGCTATGCGCAGGCGGTTTTGCCCCAAGCGCTCGGCCACCGCAACGTAGGGCGCCTGTTTGCATTGCAGAACCTCCGCCCTGATAACACGCGTAAGGCTTGGCCAGTGCGTAAGAGCGACGCCGATGGCCACACCCCAAAAGCCCTTGCCCAACGCATAGCTGATCAGAAGAAGCAAAACGATATGTGGGATGCCCATGCACAAATCAACAAGCCACGAAATGGCCGCATCAAGCTTGCGGCCGCCCAGGGCGGCTGCCGTGCCCAGCACCAGCGCGATCACCGAGGAAACGCTAGCCGCAAGAAGCCCTACCAAAATGCTCGTCGACAAGCCTGCGATCGTACGCAGGAACATGTCGCGGCCCATGCGGTCGGTGCCAAAGGGGTACTCAAGACATGGCGCCAAGTTGGAGCGCGAAAAGTCGGCCACCTGCGCCGCCTCTTGGCAAAGAAGACCTGCCACCACGATGGCGAGCAAGGCCAAAGCGGCAGCAACGCAGGCAAACAAGGCGGTCTTGCGATTGCCGCGAGAAGCGCAGCGGGGCTGATAGATTATCGGGCGCGCCACAGACGCGCCTCCCTGCGCATCCGCAGGCCTTGCCACCTGGGCGCCACCGAACAGCTTAAGCACGGCGACCACCGCCTATGCGAGGATCGACGACGCCGTAGAGAATGTTGGCTGCAAGGTTACCGGCGAACACCAATGCGGCGCTCACGATGGCGATGCACACGAGCAAGGGAGCATCGCCCCCCAGACCCGCCGTCACGGCGGCCTGTCCCAAGCCCGGATAGCTGAACACCTGCTCAACGAGCACCGATCCACCGAATATCTCGGAAATGGAGGCAAACTGCAGGGTGAGCGCAGGCAAGGCCAGATTGCGCAAGCCATGATGTAAAACCACGCTCAGCTCGGATTCGCCGCGCGCGCGGGCAAAACGAACGTAGTCGGATTCCAGCACGTCGATCGTCTTCTCGCGCGTATGCAGAGCGATGTTCGCCACGCCCACCAAGGAAAGCGTCAGCGCGGGCAAAACCATGCACTGGAGCGATTGGAAGATGGTTACTTCGGAAGCGGCGACGCCTATGGGCACCGAAAAGCCCATAGGGAACCACCTGAGCCAAACGGCGAACACCATAAGCACCAGCAAGCCCAGCCAAAAGGTCGGGGTGGATGCCAGCACATAGCAGTAGCCCTTAATCGCCCTATCGGCCAAGGTGCCGCGCTTGACGCCCGCCACGATTCCCAAGACGAAGCCGAAAATGCCGCTGAACAGCCAAGCCAGTGCCAAAAGCAACAGCGAGTTCTGGGCCTTGGCGGCAACCACCTGCGCAACAGGCGCGTCAAAACGAAGCGAGGTGCCCCAATCGCCCTGCACAACGCCGCCAAGCCACGAGATATAACGTTCCCACAAAGGCAGGTCGGAGCCCCAGTAAGCGCTCAGTTGCGCACGATGCTCCGCGCTCATGCCCAAAAGCGCGTTCTGCCCGACATTCGCCTGCACCGGGTCGATGGGCGAAGCCGCAACAAGCGTGAAGGTCACGAAGCTCACCGCAAGCATGAGCAAAACGAACTTGAGGATATTTTGAGCGACGAGCTTCAGCATCCGGGCATCTGCCTAGGCATGCGGGCCTAGCTCCAGCTCCACTTGTCCACGTTGTTGGCTAAAGACCAGCCATGCCCATGCGGGTGCGGCTTCTGCTTGGCTACCTGCAAGCTTGGGCGCTTGAAGTACAGATGGTCGACGTTGGCCAGCCAGCACCAGGTGGCTTCGCCCTTAGGCGCAATGCCCACCTGCTTGTCTTCGTCCCACTGGGCAAGCCTGTATTCCTCGTAGGAATCCTCGATGCTCGGCGCGGCAAGGGCCGCATCCAAGTGGTCGTCGACCACGTCACTATCGAAGGCCGCAACATTGCCCCAGCCCTTCGAATAGGTAAGCTCGTACATCTCGACGGGGGAATTGCTGCCCCAGCCCCACAAAATAGGCGTATCGAATTGATGAGGGTACAGCTCGGTGTCCCAATCGCCGCCCTTGGGTGTGACCTCGATGCCGATTTCCTTCATCTGATTAGCGAATTCGTAGGCGATGGCCTGCCTAACCGAATCGTTGCTTGCGTAATACAGGTCGAAGGCCGCGCGAGTCCCCTTCTTCTCAAGGATGCCGTCGCTGCCTGCCGCCCAACCGGCATCCGCCAAGAGCTTTTTGGCGGTCTCCTGGTTGGTTTCGACCTTCATGTCGTCGCTTGACCAGGGCATGCCGTCGCCCACGCTATAGGCAGCCGAACCGTAGCCGTTCAAAACGTTGGAGATCAAAGTTTCGCGGTCAACCGCGTAATTGATGGCACGACGCACGGCGATATCGCAGGTCACGTCGTTACCGACCTTATGTTTCTCGCCGTCCATGCCCTCGCGCTCGGGCGAGCCTGCAGGCAAAACCGGGAAACTGATACCGCGAGAGTCCACGGTCTCGCACACGAAGAGCTCGTAGTCGTTCACCTGGGTTTGACTGAGCGTCGCGCTGGTGAAGGCAATGTCCACCTGACCCGACTGAACGGCAGCCAGGGCAGCGTCCTCCTCCATGAAAACCACGGTCACCGTCTGCATCTGCGGCGCATCCCCGTAATACTCAGGGTTGGCCTTGAAGATGACCTGCTGCCCCTTGTCCCACTGCTCAAGCAAGTAACGACCGGATCCGATGGGGTTCTGGCCGTATTTCTTGCCGTAGGACTTCTTAGGAACGATGCCCAGCACCGCCAAGGTGTAAAGCAGTGCGTTGTTGGGCTTGGCCATCTGAAGTTTGACCGTGGTCTTATCTACAGCAACAGCCTTTTTGATGGAGGAAAGATCGGCCTCGGCCTTGGAGGATTCGTTGATGGTGTTGATGGTGAACACCACGTCCTCGGCAGTGAGCTTGGAGCCGTCGCTGAACACCACGTCGTCGCGAAGCTTGAAAGTCCAGGTCATGCCATCGTCTGAGCACCTGTAACCCGTAGCAAGGTCGTTCACGAATTCAAGGTTCTCGTCGGTGGTGATAAGCGTCGACTGAATAAGGGGCTCATGCACATGCTCGCCGCAACCCCAGGCGATGCAGGGGTCAAAACCTGCCGCAGGCTCCGAACCGGTGTTCATCGCGATGATCACCGAGTCCTTGGAGGCCGCCGCACCAGAGGATGCGCCGGTGCTCGACGAAGAGCTCGAACATCCCGTGATGCCCATGCCCAAGATGCCACCGAGGGTGACGATGCCCATGCCCTTGACGAACGAACGGCGACTGTAAATGCGCATAGCCTGCGACCTCCTGTAACGCGGTGCGAGTAACACGATTTGAAAATTCGTGTTAAGGATACACGAGGCCGCCGTGCTTTGGTGTTACAAATTCCAGATTCGTCATACCAACCAGGCGAAAGGGGTTGGCAGCCACCTGCCCAACGCATGAAGCCAGCCACGCAAAACGCGAGACTTATGCGCCCGCCGTGGGCTAGCCAAGATAAGGCTCTATGCCGATTGACCGGCCGAACTTGCCCAGATAAGACCGAGCAAGAAGCGGCCGACCTTCAGCAAACAAGGTCTAGTCTTCCTTGGCGCTGCGGGCCAGGATGTTCGCGTAAACCGCGCCCGAGATATTATGCCACACGCTGAACACCGTGCCGGGAACAGCGGCCATCGGCATCGCGGCGAAATGCACCGTAGCAAGCGAGGTGGCCAAACCGGAATTCTGCATGCCAACCTCGATGGAGATGGTGCGCATCTGATCGCTCGAAAGGCCCAGCAACTTGCCGGCAGCGTAGCCCAAGGCGTATCCGCACAGATTGTGAGCAGCCACCACCACTACGATTAGGAAGCCCACCGTCATGAGGCTTGCGGCATTGGCGGAAACAACCGCCATGATGATCAGCGAGATCGCAATGACCGAGACCAAGGGCAGCACCTTTGCGCAGGTCTGCGCAATCTTGGACAGGAAGTGGTTGATGACGAAGCCCAAAATGATGGGAATCAAAACCACCTGCACGATTGAGAGGAACATGCTCGCATAGCTCACGTCGATCGATTGACCGGCCAAAAGCAAAACCAAAGCCGGCGTGACCACGGGCGCCATGATGGTGGTGCAGGCGGTCATGCCAACGGACAAGGCAACGTCGCCCTTGGCAAGATAAGTCATAACGTTCGAGCTCGTGCCACCGGGACAGCAACCGACCAAGATAACGCCCACCGCAAGCTCGGCGGGAAGCTGAAACACCATGCACAGAATCCAAGCGAGCAAGGGCATGATGATGAACTGGGCGCAAATGCCGCTGATCACCGCCTTGGGCTTGGTGAAAACAATCTTGAAGTCCTCGAGCTTCAAGGTCATGCCCATGCCGAACATGACAATGCCGAGCAGGATGTTCACCCAGCTCGTAGGGATGGCGGCATGAACAGGCTCCGAAAAGACCATGGCGATGATCGCAACAGCCAATGCGATGAACGCCATGTACTTTCCAGCAAAATCGCTGATCTTTTCCAGGGTTTTCAAAACAACCAGACCTTTCTTCTTATACAGGGAATAAACCTACCTAGCATAAGACAAGTCGTCCGACGAAAACAGCCCTAGAGAAGCTAGCTTGAGCCTAAGCGTCGCGCCGCGCCCAATACGCGATGGCACGCACAAGGGCATCAGGGTCAAGAGGCTTAGCGACATGCTCGTTCATGTCCGCAAGCTGATCGAAAACGCTCGTGTTCTCGAT
>CAVBOO010000087.1:0-5031 GCA_963597045.1 bacterium
GCTTTCAATCGTCCATTCGCTCGCAGGCTCTTATGGCAACCGAGGAAGCCGATGTGATTGTCCTGCTTGTTGATGGGTCGGCTGGCATGAATGCCGACGATCAGGAGGTAGCTCGTCTTCTTCGTCGTTCTAAAAAGCCTTTGTTCCTGGCTGTTAACAAGCTCGACAATCCCGCTGACGATCTTGCGATGTGGGAGTTCATGCAGCTTGGCGTGGGCGAGCCTTGGCCCATCAGTGCGACGCACGGTCATGGCACCGGCGACCTGCTCGATGCTGTGGTTGCCTCGTTGCCTGACGAGGACGACTCCGCCGACGATGGCGTGGAGACCATCGACGTTGCCATCATCGGACGCCCGAATGCCGGCAAGTCCTCTTTGACCAACAAGCTTACCAACAACGAGCGCTCCATCGTGTCCGACATCGCGGGAACCACGCGTGACGCCATCGATACCATGGTCGAGCATGAGGGTCGTTTTTACAACATCGTCGATACCGCGGGCATGCGCCGCAAATCCGTCATCGACGAAGATGTTGAGTATTACGGTTTCGTTCGTTCCCTGCGCGCCATCGATCGCGCCCAGGTGGTTGTACTGGTCATCGATTCCACGCTTGGACTTACCGACCAGGATCAACGCGTCGCAGGTATGGCGGTCGAGCGTGGGTGCGCAATGGTTATCGTCTTGAACAAATGGGATTTGGTTGAAGGCCCTGAGGCCAAACAGGAGATCCGCGACCGCATCGAGGACCGCATGACCTATGTCGGTTATGCCCCCGTTATCGCCATCAGCGCCTTGTCCGGTAAGAACGTGCATCGCATTTTGCAGGCGGTCGACAAGGCTCATGCCAACTACACGGGACGCATTTCCACGGCTCGCCTGAACGCCTGGTTGCAGGAAGTCCGCGATTTCGGCCATACGGTTTCCAAGGGCAAGAAGCTCTTGAAGCTGAAATATTGCACGCAGTCTGGCGTCGAGCCTCCCCAGTTCACCTTCTTCTGCAACCATCCTGACATCGTCGAGCCCGCTTTCGAGCGTTACCTCGAAAACCGTCTTCGCAAGTCCTTCGACTTGGAAGGTACGCCCGTTCGCTTCAAGTTCAAGAAGAAGGACTAGCCGATGCTTGTCGTTGCCGGAGCGATTGTCGTTTTATTCATCCTTACCTTTTTGCTGGGTTCGGTGCCTTGGGGCCTTGTGATTTCGTCGTTGGTCTACCATAAGGACCTGCGCAGCGAGGGATCGGGCAACATCGGTACAACCAATGCGATGCGCTCATTGGGCAAAATCGGTGGCGCCCTTGTTTTCCTTCTTGATTTTGGGAAGGGCGTCTTGTCGGGTTTTCTTGGCGTATTCGCCTATACCTGGATTCTTGAGCAGCTTTCAGCTACGACGTCCTTAGGCTTTATCGGTTTGATCCCCGGTTGGTGTATGGCCGTGGCTTTCGCGGGTTGCGTTTTAGGTCATATTTTCAGTCCTTGGCTGCGCTTTCACGGCGGCAAGGGCATCGCTGTTGCCGTTGGCGCCTTGTTCGCGGTCTACGGTGTTGCTGGTGCCTGTATCGAGCTTGCGCTTTTCGGAATCCTTGTCGTGGCAACGCGCTACGTTTCGGTGGGTTCCATCGCTGCGGCTCTTCTCTGCCCTTTTTTCGCCTTTTATTTTTACTGGGGAAATTGGCTTGCAGCATGCCTGATCAGCGTCGTCGCTCTTGTTGTTGTATGGGCGCATCGTGAGAACATTGCTCGCCTAAGGGCTGGTAACGAGAACAGGATCGGCTCCAAGAAGAAGGAGGCCTAGATGTCTAAGCGCGTTGCAGTAGTCGGCGCCGGCTCATGGGGTACGGCTCTGGCTCAGGTTCTGGCTACCGCCGGTAGCCAGGTTGTGATGTGGGCCCGCAAGCCAGAGGTTGCGAACGGCATCACCAACGACCATCGCAATCCTCGCTATTTAAGCGACTCCGTTCTTTTCTCGTCCATCACTGCGACGACTTCCATCGGCGAATGCGTTACCGGTGCCGATGCCGTTTTGGTTGTTACGCCTTCAAGCTTGATGCGGAAGTTCGCTACCGATATGGCTCCTTACCTTGGGTCGGATGTTCCTGTGGCCCTTTGCTCGAAGGGCATCGAGGAGCGCACCTCGCTTTTGCCTTACGAGGTCTTTGCCGAGGTTTTGGGAAATCCCGATCGCTTGGCTGCAATTTGCGGTCCGAATCATGCCGAAGAGGTTATTCGCGGCATTTCCTCGGGCACGGTCGTTGCGTCGAAGAACATGGATACGGCTCTTGTGTTCAGGGATCTTCTTGCTACTGAGAGTTTTCGTTGCTACACCTCCGACGACGTCGTCGGCGTGGAGCTCTGCGCTGCTTTCAAGAACGTTATAGCCATTGCCGTGGGCTTGAGCTATGGGATCGGCAACGGCGACAACACCGCTGCGATGCTGATGACCAGGGGCATGGCGGAAATGGGAAGGCTTGTTCGCGCTTGCGGCGGTCAGCCCATGACCGTTATGGGCCTGGCGGGCGCGGGCGATCTGATTGCGACCTGCACATCCGAACACTCGCGCAACCGCTCGTTCGGCAAATTGCTTGCTCAAGGCGGTTCCCTTGAGGAATATCAGTCTCGCACCCACATGGTGGTCGAGGGTGCTCTTGCATGCAAAACCATCTTGCCCCTTGCTGCGAAGCACGAGGTCGAGCTTCCTATCACTGAGCGAGTTCGAAAGGTCGTTTGGGGCGGTGAGAGCCCTCTTGAGGCGGCCAACTTGCTGATAAATCGTCCCTTGAAATCAGAATTTTGGGGTATGTGACCCTTTAGCTTCGTTCAGGTCGCGCCATCCTAGTTCGAGGATGGATGATGGAAGGTAGCTGATAGTGGCACAAGCTTTAACATATTTTGTCTACAACACACCTTTGGGCAGGTTGACGATTGCCTCCAACGGCAAGGCCATCACCCATGTTCTCTTCGGTGATTGCAAGCTTCCGGGGGAGCGGCGGGCAACTGCGCTTACGAATCTTGCCTCCAATCAGCTTCAGGAGTTTCTGGCTGGTAGGCGCAAGGAATTCGATCTGCCCCTTGAACCTGCGGGTACCGATTTCCAGAAGCAGGTTTGGAGCGCTCTTCGTGATATCCCCTATGGGCAAACTCGAAGCTACGCGGAATTGGCCAAGGCGATAGGGAAGCCTCGCTCCGCGCGTGCGGTGGGAATGGCCAACAATCGCAACCCTATCTGCATCATCGTTCCCTGTCATAGGGTCATCGGCGCAAATGGGAAGCTTGTTGGATATGCGGCTGGCCTGCATATCAAAAAGTGGCTCCTTGAATTGGAATCCAAGCATTGTTGAAAGCTGCGCTATTATGCTCGGTGTTTAAATGAGTTTTCGTTTTGGGCTTGCTAGGGAAAGGGACGCTAGTGTTCGGTGATATTAAGATTTCGCCCTCCATCCTGTCGGCTGATTTCATGAATCTTGAGCAGGACATCCGTATGCTTGAGCGGGGAGGTGCCGATTTCGTTCACGTTGACGTTATGGATGGGCACTTCGTCCCCAATCTGACCATCGGTGTGCCTCTGGTGAAGCAGCTCAAGAAGATCACCCAGCTGCCCCTTGACGTTCATCTGATGATCGATAACCCTCTGGAGCAGCTCCAGTGGTATCTGGATGCGGGCGCCGATATCGTCACCGCGCACATCGAGGCTTTCTCGGATTCCTCCGAGGTCGAAGATTTCATCACGCGTGTACGCGCAGCTAAAGTCAAGCCGGCGCTAACCTTGAAACCCGATTGCGATATCGAGGCGTTGAAACCTTATATTGCCGAAGTGGACATGATCTTGGTCATGAGTGTGTTCCCCGGCTTTTCCGGGCAGTCCTATATCGAGGGCTCCGAGGATCGCGTGGCCATTGTTGCCGAGTGGGCCCGTGAGGTCAATCCCGATTTAATGATCGAGGTTGACGGTGGAGTGAGCGCCTCTCGTACCGCCAGTTTGGTTTGCGCGAGTGGGGCGGACGTTCTGGTTGCAGGCTCCGGCGTTTTCGCCGCCGACGATCCGGCTCACGCCATAACCGAGATTCGAGAGGCGGGCGTGGCTGCCCAGCCTGCGTAGCGCTCAACGTGCCTCCCTTGCGGGGCGACGAAGCTTCCCGGCTTTTGTTCGGGTTTTTGCCTGGTACCGATGTAGTTTGCATTCTTTGCTCAGGAATTGCTTGGCTGATAACGCTGGCGCAAAATATTTCGGTTTTTTGTGGCTTGTTTTTGAGTTGCTTGGCTCATTCAGACGCCAAAACACTTGAATTAGTTCGGAGGGAAGGACTCCCATGTCTGATATCGTACATTCGCCTGTCTATCTGGATTGGGCCGCTACCACGCCGTTGAGGCCTTGCGCCGCCGAGGCAATGGCTCCGTTTTTTCAGCCGGGCATTGCGGGCTTGATCGCGGGCAACGGCAACGCGAACTCCCTTTACACCCTGGGACGCAATGCGTTCAAGGCTCTGGAGGGTGCACGTGAGGATCTGGCTCGTCTCGTTGGCGCGCGTCCCGACGAGATCACCTTCACCTCCGGTGCGACGGAAGCGGACAACGCAGCCTTGTTCGGTATCGTCGATGCGCTGATGATGCAGGCCGATCACGCAGGCGACCATGACTGCGTTCCCAACGTCGTAGTGAGTGCGATAGAGCATGATGCCGTCCTTTCCGCTGCCAAGGTTCTTAACGGTTGGGGGGCTGAAATCACTCTTGTCTCGCCTGATAAGAATGGTTTCGTCACGCCTGAAGCCTTGGCCGAGGCCATGGACGAGCACACCATCCTCGTATCCATCATGGCGGTTAACAACGAGGTCGGCTCGGTCATGGACGTGCAGAAGCTCGCGCAAACCGCCCATTCCTTGGGTAACCGTGGCAAAGGAGCCCTGTTCCACGTCGATGCAACTCAGGCGCTTGGAAAAGTCCCCGTCAACGTACGCGAGTGGGACGTGGACGCCCTGTCTCTTTCGTCGCATAAGGTCGGCGGACCTAAGGGCGTCGGCGCGCTCTACCTACGATCCAGG
>CAVBOO010000088.1:0-4996 GCA_963597045.1 bacterium
GATTGTTTTCGGCGGCTCCTCGGTGGCGTCGTAGGGCGCGTCGTCGATGTCGTCCAGGTCGTAGAGCGCGGTCACCACGGTGTTTTCGGTTACCTCCGCGTTGAAGTCGAAGGCCTCTTCGGTGTCGGCGTTCGCCCAACCGGTGAAGCTGTAGCCCTTTTTGACCGGTGTTCCTGGCACCGAGCCCATCGCCTCCTTCCAGCTTTTGCCGAAGGGGATGACTTCCGTTTTCTCGGTTTCGGCATCGTCATCGTAGACAACGGTTACGGTGTAGCCTTCCATTTGGCGCCAGACGCCGCGAACGCTCATATCTGCGTTCACCGGGGTGCCGTACCAATCAAAATCCTCGCCGTTGGATGCGTTTACGAAACCGAGCTCAAAATGCTCTTCCTTCTTTTGCTTGGCCAGCGCTTCAAGCGGCCATTCATCGTTTTCGTCCAAGAGTTCGGTTGGGTTGAGGCCTACACACTCACCATCGTCCACTTGCACGGAATCGAAGCTTCCCGCGTAGTCGTCAACGGTGACGGTGACGGTATGCGTGTCGGCGGCTCGAGCGGGCGAAAAGCCGTAAGTGCAGACGCATGAAATCACGATGAGCAGAACGAACAGCACTTTTCCCGCAAGCGTTGTTCTTCTTGATCCTTTGTTTTCTAGGGTGGCCATGGTTACCTCCAGCGCGTAGATGGCGTTCGATGCCATGAAGCCTACTCAGGAGTTTGGAGGCCAACATGAAGCCTGCTGGAAACCTTTTTGATGTGAGTCCGACGTTCGTTGAATGAACGTATGCAAGGAATTTGAATGCTTTTAGCAAGTGGTCGAAGTGCGGCTCGGAATTTGCTCTAAAGTGAATTCTCGAACAAAATCATGGGTCCAGGTTGAACCGTGTCGGGTAGTGGACGCACGTATTCGCGTCGACGCTTTTCGATTTCCGCACGGTGCGGTTTTAACCTTGGCCTTCTTCGACTATTGAGCAGTGAAAGGCACCTTTACCTATGCAATTTACGCCCAGTGAGCTTACGCACGGATTCGTGGTGGAAAAGGCCGAAGTCCTCGACGAGATCGACGGTTTCGCCTACGTGATGCGTCATAAGGCAAGTGGCGCACGACTTCTGCTTCTTGCCAACGACGACCCCAACAAGGCATTCAGCATCAGCTTCAAAACGCCTCCCAAAGACGATACGGGCGTTTTCCATATTCTTGAGCATTCGGTGCTCTGCGGTAGCCGGAAATTCCCGGTCAAGGAGCCTTTCGTCAACCTACTCAAGAACAGCATGCAGACCTTCTTGAACGCCATGACCTTCGGCGATAAGACGATGTACCCTGTTGCGTCCACCAATGAGCAGGACCTGCTCAACCTCATGGACGTCTACCTCGATGCTGTGCTCCATCCTGCGATCTATGAGCGTGAAACCATCTTCGAGCAGGAGGGTTGGCACCTAGAGCTCGACGAATCCAAGACCGAGCCGAGCTTCAACGGCGTCGTTTTCAACGAGATGAAGGGCGCGCTTTCGAGCCCCGATGCTGTGGTTTACGACGAGATGCAGGCTGCCCTTTTCCCTGATACCGCTTATAAATATGAAAGCGGCGGCAAACCTGCGGCGATTCCAGGCTTGAGCTACGAGGGCTTCCTCGACCACCATTCGCGCCATTATCGCCTTGATAACAGCTACATCGTCCTCTACGGCAATCTTGACGCCGGCAAATTCCTGGCCTTTTTGGACGAAGAGTACTTGAGCCCTGACGCCTTGCTGCATCGCGATGCAGGCGCGCCTAACGAGCTTGGGTTCCAGCAGCCGGTTAAGAGCCTGGGCAAGCAAGTGCCCTTGGTCACCGCTCCCAGCAACTCCTATTATGCCTATGGCTATGTGCTCGGCGACGTGCATGATCACGTGCGCCTGATGGCGGCCAACATCCTTCTTGACGTTTTGGCCGGCTCCAACGAGGCGCCTTTGAAGCGTGCCGTAATGCATGCGGATATCGCGGTCGACTTCGAGACTTATGTGGCCGATGCCCTGCAGCAGCCCTTCGTCATCTTGCAGATCAAGGGCCTGCGCAACTCTGCGCAGGAGCGCTTCGGGCAGGTCGTTCGCGAAACGCTTTCCAAGCTGGTTAAGGATGGTTTGGACCACGATCGCATTGCGGCTTCCTTGTCGCATGCAGAGTTCGTAAGCCGTGAGGCCAACTACGGGATGTCCGACGGCGTTGCGCTTTCGATGGCGAGCTTGGCCGGCTGGCTCTACGACGACGATCTGGCCATCGATTACTTGCGTTTCGAGGATGAGTTCGCCCAGTTGCGGGCCTTGCTTGAAGAAGGGTATTTCGAGCGCTTGGTAAGCGAGCTTTTCTTGGAGAACCCGCATTTTGCAAGCGTCGAGCTTGTGCCGGTGGAAAAACTTGATCAGGATCCTTTAGCTTCGCGCTTGGCATCCGTTAAGGAATCCTTGGACGATCAGCAGGTTGTGAACATCAACTCCAAGGTGGAGGCCTTGCGTCTTGCCCAGGAAAGCCCCGATGCTCCTGCCGACCTGGAGAAGCTGCCCCATCTTGGCGTGAAGGACATCGATCCCGCACCAGAGGAGCCCGCATATCATCTTTGCGAGGGTACCCCTTTGCCTTGCTTGCGTCATACGGCGCCCACGCGCGGCATCGCCTATGCCTTCAGGTATTTCGACCTGGATCAGTTCAGCTTCGATGAGATCCCTTTTGTTTCCATCGTCACCTTGCTTCTGGGCAAGCTTGAAACCACCAACCATAGCGTCGATGAATTGGACACGCTTCTGCGCGCCAACCTGGGCGAGCTTAATTTCGTTGCCGAGGTGCACGAAGATATTGCCGATGCGTCCAAGTGCATGCCGCGCTTATGCGTGGGAGCTTCCGCTCTGGCCGGTAGGGCATACCAGCTCGCCGCCATCCCCGACGAGATCATGCACGACACGCGTTTTGACGATCTTGCGCGCATTCGCGAGATTCTTGATCAGCGTAAAACGCGTATGGAGGAATCCTTCACCGAGGCGGGTCATTCCGCTGCGATGAACCGCGTTGCCGCCAACTATCTTCCTGCGGCTGTCTTGCGCGACCGTATGGGCGGGGTTTCCTTCTATCGCTTCCTTTGCGAGCTTCTTGACGAATTCGAAGCGCGCAAGGCTGGGCTTCCGGGTTTGCTTTCCGGTTTGGCGAAAAGGATGTTCGACGATTCGGTTTGCTTGGTGAGCTTTACGGGCTCCGACGAGGCTTTGGCAGATTTCTGGAAGGCCCATGCTTCTTCCGGCGCGCAGGAAGAAGGCGAGGTTTGCGACAAGGTTTCCGGCGCTTGTACCCGACCCGAGGCGAAGCTTTGCATTCCTGAGCCTACTCCCAAAAACGAAGCCTTCATCGTTCCGAGCGATGTGACCTTCAGCGCTATAGGCTACGACCGTCGCGAACTCGGCGTAGAGCATAGCGGCTTGTGGTCTTTGGCCGTTCGAGCGCTTTCCTTCGATTACCTGTGGAACGAGGTCCGTGTTAAGGGTGGCGCCTACGGCTGTGGTTTCCAGGCAACACGATCGGGCAACCTGCGCTTCTATTCGTTCAGGGACCCGCGCATCGATGAGACCGTGGAGCGTTTCGCCCAGGCGGGGGAGTGGCTTAAATCCTTCGCTCCCAGTGCCGAGGAGTTTGAGGGCTATATCGTTTCCACCGTGGCGGGTATCGATAACCCGGTTAAGGCGCGCGATCTGGTGCGCCGTCAAGATGGTTGGTTCTTTGCTGGTTTGACGCCTGAGGATCGTCTTAAGACTCGCGATGAGGTTGCTTCGGCGTCCGTGGAGGCGCTTGCGCAACTTGCAGACTGCATCACCGAGCTGTGCCGCAAGGGTCATGTTTGCACCTTTGGAAACAAAGACATCATCGCTGCTTCGAACATTGATTTCGAGGTCTGCGACCTTCTGGCCCAAAGCGCAGGTGAACGCTAAATGGATCGCACCCCTAACGATTCCTCAAGCAATAGGGGAGACGACGCCGCAAGGAAACGCCTGGAGGCGCGTCTGAATCGAAAGCGTGCGGGCGACGCTGGGCGATCCGGTGCGCCTAAGCGCGCAGGTGACGAGGGAAAATCTAAGGGTAGCGAGCGCTTCAGCCGTGCTGCTCGGGCTAAAACCCATATCCCCGTTACCCTGCAGTCGATGGGCGACCGCGGCTCAGGAGCGGGCTTTTCTTCCCGTTCGTCAACGAGTGCGCACGGGAGCGCCGATTTTGGCTCAAGGCAGGGAGGTTTTGCCCCTCAGGTCCTGGGCGTTCTTGCGGCCTTCCTTGGCGCCATCGCCTCGGGTGCGCTGTGGCTTGTTGGTTTCCTCTCTAACACGCGTATTCCGCGCACGAAGATTCCTGTGGGCATCGTCGTCATCGTTCTGGGGCTTGCCTTGTGCCTATTCGGTGTGAACAGCTGCAACGAATCGAAGCGCGCTGCTGAGGAACAGGATGCGGCCGAGGCTGCTGCAAGCCAGCAGGCTGACCAAAATCGCGTGAGCTTCCTTGCGGTTGGTGACAATCTTCCCGATAAGGTCATCGGTGAGTGGGCGGATGCTCAGTCGGGCAGCTCTGGCGACGGCTCCTACGACTACACCGGCTTGTATTCCCATATCAAAGATTATGTTCAGGCAGCCGATTTGTCCTACGTGGACGAGGAGTCCGTCATCGGCGGAAACGAAATCGGCCCGGTGGGCTATCCGACTTTCAACACCACCGACGAGATGGCCGACGCCTTGGAGGCCACTGGTTTCGACTTGGTGGGCGCGGCCTCCAATCACACCAACGATCATGGCAAATCGGCCGTGACCCATGCCGCTTCGGTGTTGAACAGCAAATCCTTCACGATGGTTGGCATCAACGAGTCCAAGAAAAAGGCGAAGTCGTACAAGCTCGTAAAATCCAAGAACATCTCGTTTGCTTTCCTGGATTACACCTACGGCTTGAACGACGGTACCTCAGGCGTTTCCGACTGGCTTATCAACGTTTATGG
>CAVBOO010000089.1:0-4954 GCA_963597045.1 bacterium
CGGTAAGGCTGCCGTAGACCAGCTTGGGATACTTTTCCTTCAGGTCGTCGAAGGTGAGGTTCTGGCGGGCAAGAGCGCCGGGGCGCCAGTTGGTCAGGAAGATGTCTGCATCGTCAAGCAGCTTGAACAGGACTTCCTTGCCCTTGGGATTGCGAAGATCCAGAACGATACCCTTCTTGTTTGCGTTCTCGAGGTCGAAGTTGGTGTCCTCGTGGGGGTCGGAAGGACGACCCTCGTTGGGAGCGGTGAAGCGAAGGTTGTCGCCCTTGGCGGACTCGATCTTCACTACCTCGGCGCCCATGTCGGCCAAGATACGTCCGACTGCGGGAACAGCGATGAAGGTTGCCATCTCGACGACCTTGACGCCCTCGAGAGGCCTCTGCTCGTTTGCCATTGTTCCTCCTAAGATCTTGCCCCTAAGCGCTTGTCGTTCCCCTTGCGCCTTGGGGCGTTTAACAGCTCATCGGTTTGTCTGAGCCGCCCTTACCAATTCGTGAACAAGTTCATAACTTGGCCACATCTGAAGTTTGCCGTCCCTGGAGAAGATCACAAACAGTCAAAACCTGAACTTGTTCATGAATAACCAGACATAATCTGATTCTGTCTAGCAATTACTAGACGGTTTCTGGTTTTGAACACGTTCATTTACGCTGATTGAAAAGAATGCTGTAGATTTGAATTCACGAAAAAACGGACAATTGCGGTTTTATGCAGGGAAAACTTGCTATCGTAAGGAGCGGGGATCAAGAAAATATGGCGAGGGGATTTGCCGTGAAGGGGAACATGCGCAAGCAAATAGCCGACGAGTTCAAGCGGATGGTGATCGAGAAATCGCTCTCCAAAGTCCGCATCGCCGAACTTATCGACAAGCTTGGCATCAACCGCAACACTTTCTATTACTACTACGGCTCTAAGCTCGACGTGGCCTATTGGATATTCAGGTGGGAGCTAAACCGCGCCCTTGAGCACGAGCTTCCGTCAGGCTTGCTCGTGTACTCGGACTGCGAGCTCAAAGACGGAAGCGTTGAGCGTCTGGCCTATTGGACGCACGAGGAAACCGGTGCGCGCACCCTTGATAAAACCAAATTCTTCAACGCTCTCATGCATTGCCTCTCCCGCAACATACCCTTCTATCGCAAGGTTTTCACCTCTAGCGAAACGGAATTCATCGATTGGTTATGCGGGCTTTGGTCGGCATCCGCCAAAAAGGACATCGATTTCATCCTTAGCGGACGCCCGATGAACGAAACGGTGCGCGAGTTCCTGGCTCGCTCCTACGCCAGCCAGATCATCGTCCAAACCATGACATGCTTGCAGCCGGAGTTCCGCGAGGTCCTGGAAGATCCGGAAAAATACGCCTATTGGAATTCGACCTTCGAGGGCATACGCTCCTCGATAGAGCGCAACCCCAGCGGCCTTGAAAAGAACAACCTGGCAGATTTCTATCGCTGGAGCCCGCCCTACCGCTGATCGGCGGCGCTCAATATGAGGCAAGGCGACCCGTTGCGCAGAGAGCAAGCGCACTTTTGAAATCACAGCCCTAACGGCTTGAGACTGCGCGACAGGATGCCCTTCATGTAGGCAATGGCGACGCCGTAGTTAACCATGGGAACGCCGCACGATTGAGCTACGCCCAATCGCCAGTGCATCTCCTTTGCGTTGAGCATGCAGGCGCCGCAGTGGACAACCAAATCGTAAGACGAAACATCATCAGGAAACGCGCGTCCCGAGGTGAAATCGAAGCTGGGGTTTGCTCCCGTGTGCTCGCGAATCCAGGCCGGCAATTTGACCGTGCCAATATCCTCGCATTGACGATGATGGGTGCAGCCCTCGCTGATGAGCACGCGGCTCTCATCGGTAAGCGCACCGATCGCCGCCGCCCCGCGAACCAGCAGGTCAAGCTCGCCCTTGTAGCGCGCCATCAAAATGGAAAAGGACGTGAGCTCGATGTTCTCGGGCGTCACCTTTGACACGAACCCGAACGCCTGAGAGTCGGTGACCACCAAGCGAACGCTCGGAAGAGCATCAAGCGTTTGGGCAAGCTCTTCGGGCTGGCACACCAAAGCGGTAGCATGGGCATCAAGCACATCGCGCAGCACCATCTGCTGAGGCAAGATCATGCGCGCCTTGGGCGCCGATGAATCGATGGGGGTCACCAGCACAACCACGTCGCCAGGTTCAAGCAAATCGCGAATCAGAAGTTTCTCGGGCTCCACGGCCGAACCGACTTTCGCCATCAGCTCCTTGAGCTCTGCGATCCCCTGCCCGGTCTTGGCGCTCACGAGGATGCGCACGGGGTCGCCTGCTTCGGCCTTGGCGTCGACCTTAGCTTCTTCACCACTGCATAAGAGCTCGCGAGCTGCGCGCCCGTCAAGCAGATCGGCCTTGTTCAGGGCAAGGATGCAGGGCACTTCCTGTTTGGCAAAAAGATCCACCAGCTCGCGCTCGGCCTTGGCAAGGCCACGCGAAGCATCGCTCACAAGCACGGCCATATCGCAGTTGCGCAGGGCATCGCGGGTGCGGCGCACACGCTGCTCGCCCAGCTCGCCCGTATCGTCAATGCCCGGCGTGTCCACGATGGAAACAGGGCCCAAGGGCAAGATCTCCATGGCCTTCATAACCGGGTCGGTGGTGGTACCCGCAACGTCGCTCACCAGTGCGACCTCCTGGTTGCATACCGCGTTAACCAGGCTCGACTTGCCTGCATTGCGCAACCCGAAGAAGCCGATGCGCACACGCTCGCCCGAAGGAGTCTCGTTCAAACCCATAACTCAAAGCCTTTCCCTTGCTCTTTGCGCGACATGCCGCGCAAACCTGCGAACCTCGTTACGGCGACTGGGGCTTTCATTTGAAAATCCCAGATTCCTCAAAATGCGACCTACAGCCTAAAAACGGTAGTCGCGCAAGCCCTCGTGCCTGATAGCCTGAATGGCCGATGCGCATTGGGCGCGACGTTTATCGTCCTTGATCTTGGCCAGCTCCCCCTCCATCAAGGCAAAGCCCTTCTTAGCCGTGGCGGGGCTGGCGTAATCGCTCAGGTACTCCGCCAGCGTGACCAAAGCGTTGGGGTGGCAGTAGTTCAAGATCTGACCGCTCTTGCAAAAGCTCATGAACCTGTCGCCGGTGCGGCCGGCGCGGTAGCAAGCGGTGCAGAAGCTGGGGATATGCTTTTGGTCGATCAGCCATGAGATCACTTCATCCAAGCTTCGCTGGTCGCTCACGTCGAACTGCTCGGTATCATGCGGGCGCAGCGCCTCGGTGTAGCCGCCCACGCTCGTGCGGCTGCCGCCCGAGATCTGGCTGATGCCATACTTCAGGGCGCTCTCGCGCACCGCCTGGTTCTCGCGCGTCGAGATGATCATGCCCGTGTAGGGAACGGTGATACGGATAAGCGCGATGATCTTCTCGAACATCTCGTCGGGGATGCCGTTGTCGAAGACGTCCGGGTCGATGTCCATCGCGGGCTTCACGCGCGGCACGCTGATGGTGTGAGGGCCAACCCCATGCGCCGCCTCCAGGTGCTCGGCGTGCATGATGAGGCCCGCGAATTCGTAGCGATAACTTTCCAGGCCGAAAAGCACGCCCAGACCCACATCGTCGATGCCACCCTCCATTGCGCGGTCCATCGCCTCGGTATGCCAGTTGTAGTCGCTCTTCGGTCCGGTGGGATGAAGCTTCTGATAGCTTTCCTTGTTGTAGGTTTCCTGGAACAGGATGTAGGTGCCGATCTCGGCCTCTTTGAGCATGCGGTATTCATCGACCGTGGTGGCGGCGATGTTCACGTTGACGCGCCTGATCGCACCGTTCTTATGCTTGATGGAATAGATGGTATGCATCGATTCCAGGATGTACTCGATGGGGTTGCGCTTGGGATCCTCGCCCGCCTCGATGGCCAGGCGCTTATGCCCCATGTCCTGCAGCGCGATTACCTCGGCCTTGATCTCCTCTTGCGTGAGCTTATGGCGAGGGATCTCGCGGTTCTTTGCGTGGTAAGGGCAATACAGGCAGCCGTTGACGCAGTAGTTGGACAGATACAAAGGCGCAAACAAAACGATGCGGTTGCCGTAATAAGCCTGCTTGATATCATGCGCCAAGCGCTTTATCTCGGCGTTCACGCCCGCATCCTCGCATGCAAGTAAGACGCTCGCCTCGCGGTGGGTGATCATGGCTCCGTGCTCGGTTGCGGGGAACAGATGCGGCTTGCACTTGTCCAGGATGCGATAGCACAGTTCCAAATCGTCCTTATGGGCGTCGGCGTAGGCCAAGGTCTCCAAAATCTCCTGGTCATTGATGAATTCATCAGCACATAAGGATTTCGGATCATAAACAATACCCATAAGAATACGCTTCCTAACTAATACTTACTTAAGCTTTACTGAACACTTTCATTTCATACGGATGTGAAACCGTCGGGCAGGGACGCCCTGTCCCCTCGGTCGATTGCAAGCTCGTAACCCACCGAGAGCATCCGGGCGCCTAGGCACCCACGGCACTCGGCCGCTTCCTCGCCGGTACAGATCTTGCCATCGTAGAGATCGTAATCCCTGCGATGCGCAACAGGCGAGAGGTTGGGCATGACCACGTTGGCGCCGGCAAGGATTCCTTGTTCCCGACCGTCCGGCGCGATGGTGCCAAGCGCGGTGGTCGCAGGCAAAAGAACGTTCGGCTCGATCAAGCGGATGATGGACAGCAAATAGCAAGTGAGCTCCACAGTGCCTGCGGCAAAACCCGCAAAGGGCGTGGCATGGTGCGGGACGAAAGGCCCGATGCCACACATGTCGGGCTCGAAGCTCTCGATGAACTTCAGGTCGCGGGCCAAATCGACGTTAGTTTGGAAGGGCGCGCCGACGATGAAACCCACCCCGACGGCATAGCCGATTTCGCGCAGGTCTTCCAAACAACGCATGCGATTATCGAAGCTCATGGACTCGGGGTGCCAACGACGATACAGATC
>CAVBOO010000090.1:0-4940 GCA_963597045.1 bacterium
TACTGATTCGTAGTCAGTCCCTCTATCCAGCTGAGGTAACGGCGCGTTTTCAGCAAGAAAGAATATACGTTTCTTGAGAGGGCAAGTCAACCATTATTTTTAAAACTTAAGGAAGATTCCTCCGACCTGCTCCAACGCTCGCTCAGGAATTCCAAGATATCGCTGAGTCTGTTATCGGGCTGGCAGTTCATTAGCAAGGCGACGGTGGCCTCGGCCCAACTGTAATCGGAGAGATAAGAACCGGCGAACATGCGCTGATATCGCTCGTTGCCGTCCAAAAACTCAAAGTAATCGCAGGTCACGATGTTGCGGTTAAGGCTTCTGACATGATTGTCCTCGACTATCAGATCGGCGACCCCGTAGCGCTCGAGCGTCTGCCTTGCCCGCTGAATCAACTTCCGGTAACGATCCTGCTCGTTCTTGTTCCGAGGACAGGCTTCGTACAAAACGGTTATGCCCTCGCCCGTCGAGACGGTGCCGCCCCGCCGATCGACAAGCAGCGCCATAAACTCCTTTTCCTTGGCGCTCCTGAACGCTATCGGACGCCCGTTGACGAAAATATCGAAGAACCCGAAGGTTCTTATATAGATGTTCGTCACGCCTTGCTTGCCCGAGTTTTGGCTTTTGTCTAAGTGAAGCAAACCATCTGGTGGGTTTGAGCTTCGATTGAGGCATTGCTCACTTAGCATGAAAGTCTCCTTTCAATATCGAAGCAGCGCGCATCCTGGCTGCTGCCGCCCGCGACGTTTCCACCCAATCGCAAACGACAGCAATCCAAGAGCTATGCAAGAGATTGTTTGCACGCAAAGCATCTCTTCCTGCTCGACAGATTATGCAGATTGTCGAATTAGCTACCAACACAATGCATAATATGCCTGGTAAATGGACAGATTTCCCACCTGAACAGGTTGTATACCTTCCCATAAGAAGAACAAAGCGGACACTTTTGTGACAAAAACAGGAACAAGCAAACGCGGTCGCCTTAGCCACGGCCGGACCGTGCCACTCCCCCCAGACGAAAAGGGCTGCCTTGGAATCTTTGCCAAGGCAGCCTGCATGAGTTTATTGAGTTGAAGAATCTACGGAAGACCAGCGGCTGACGCCCGCGCGCCGGCAACGGTTAACGCCCCCGATGACCGGCGCACGCGCAACGGCTAGCGTCCACAATAGTTGGCGCCTCTAGCGGCTAGCAGCCGGCACCCGCGCACAAAAGCCTTACTTGGTACCGAAGATGCGGTCGCCCGCGTCGCCCAAACCGGGAATGATGTAGGCGTCTTCATTCAGGCGCCCATCGATCGCGCAGGTGTAAATGTGCACGTCAGGATCCGCCGCCAGCAATGCCTCGATGCCCTCGGGCGAAGCCACCAAATTAAGGAAGGTGATGTCTTTGATGCCCATCTTGCGCAGATGCTCAATCGCCATGATGGCCGAGCCTCCCGTGGCAAGCATCGGGTCGACCAGCAAGATCTTGCGATTTTCGCTGCCGGTTGGGAGCTTGGCGTAGTACGGGATGGGCTTGTGCGTTTTCTCATCGCGCTGCATGCCCAGGTGTCCAACGCGAGCAGCCGGGATCAGCTCCAAAATGCCGTCAACCATGCCAAGTCCTGCGCGCAGAATAGGAACGATGACCAGCTTCTTTCCCTCAATCTGCTGAGCGGTCGTCTGCGCCAGGGGCGTTTCGATCTCGATATCCTCCAGCGGAAGGTCCCGCGTGGCCTCGTAAGCTTCCATCATGGCAAGCTCGCCCACCAGCTCGGCAAAGAGCTTGCTTGGCGTGTCCTTGCGACGAAGGATCGAAAGCTTGTGCTTCACCATGGCATGATTCATGACGGTAACGCGATCGGTATTCATAAAGGTTCCCCTTACCTCGATGTTTCATTAAGGGAACTCTAACATCCGCAACGCCGGAAGCTAAGGGCACCGCTAGAAAAGCACACCGAGAACCGAGCTTGCGATCGATGCCGCCAGCAACAGCAGGGCAAAAAGCATGTAGAGATAATCGCTCGCCGCAAAGGGATATTCCTTGTAGCCGCTCGTGCGCGTGCGCAGGTTGAAGCCGCGAACCTCGGCGGCGATGGCGGCCGAGTTGGTTTTGCGCACCGAGCTCACCAGCAGGGGTACGCATAGGGGAACCATCAGGCGCAGCTTCTTTAGAAAGCCACCGTCGAACTCGACGCCGCGGGCGGTTTGGGCCTCCATGATGCCTGCCATGTCGTTCATGAACACCGGGATGAAATGCACCGTGCTCGTGAACACGAAGGCGTACTTGTAGGGAACGTGGCACACTTTGACCAGGGAATTTGCCAGATCGTTGAGCTTTGTCACGTAGAACACCAAGAACAGCGGTACCGCGGCGGCAACCAAGCGCAGGACGATGCGAATTGCCGCGAGCACCGACTCCGAGCCGATGTAGCCCCAGGGTAAGGCCACCAAAAACAGGCCTTCGGGCGTGCTCAAAAGCGCGATGAGCGCAAGGATGATGGAAAATCCGGCCACAGCCTTGGACAAGCCAAGCGTCTGCTTGATCATGCCACAGCTGTATGCCATGAAGAAATCGATCACCAGGATAAGGCCCAGCACGGCAAAGCTCGGCGTGATGAAGCAGGCAAATACCATAAGCAGAGCGACCGCCAACTTGGCCACCGGGTTCATCTTGTGCAGGAAGCTATCTCCAGGGACGTATTCCAGGAAACCGTTCATCAGCGCACCTCCTGCGAAGAAGAAGCCGTGGGCGGAACCGCGGCACTGGCAGAAGCGTTGGCTGCTGCGGCGGCGGCCGAGGCGTTGCCTGCGACAGCACCGGCCGAAGCACCGCGAACCTTCTCGATGGCCGCGACCAAATCTTCAACCGTGCGCGCGCTCGCGATTGCTGTCGCCTTAAGCTCAGGATGGCGATCACACAGCGCCTCTGCGATGGCGATGCACTGCGGAGCGATCAAATCCGCCCGCGACAGAACCTCACCATTGCGCAAAATCTCATCCGTCGGGCCTTCGGCCACCAAAGATCCGCGCGTCATGACGATCAGACGGTCGGCGTAATCGGCAACCACTTCCATGTCGTGGCACACCATGATCACCGTATGGCCCTGCTCATGAAGCTCGCGGATCACTTCCATGACCTTCACGCATTCCAGGTAGTCCAAGCCGGTGGTGGGCTCGTCCAAGATGATCACCGGCGGCGCGGTAACGATTATGGAGGCCAGCGCCAGCAACTGGCGTGTTCCCCTATTAAGAAGATAGGGCTCGGCATCCGGATCGAAGCCGAATCTCTCTATTGCGGCATCAACTTTTGCACGAGCCGCATCGTCGAGCTTTCCCTGCGCCTTGAAGCTGAACTCCAGCTCGTCGCGCACCGTGGAGCAGCAGATCTGGCGATCGGGATTCTGGAACAAAAAGCCAACCTTGCGAGCCAACTCGCTTGTTTTCAGCTCAGTCGTTGGCTTGCCGCCCACCAGCACCTGGCCCGCCGTCGGCTTAAGAAGGCCGTTGCACAGGCGCATGGTGGTGGATTTTCCCGCACCGTTGGTTCCCACGAAAGCGACGAACTCGCCCTCGCCGATAGTGAAGCTCACGTTCTCGAGCACTGCATGCTCGGCCACGTACGAGGCGCTCACATTCCTGAACTCGATCATGCCTGGCCTCCTTCCGTGAACGAGGGAGCAGCGGGCTTTGCCTGAGCTCCGTTCGAGCCAGCAGTTTCAAAGCCCAGCGCGATTTCGCAGGCTCGCAGAGCGTCGGACACGTTTCGGCAGGCCGGGCCCGCATACAGATTGAGCTTTGCTAGCTCATTGCCCAAAGACGTCGCACGTGGACAATTGATTCCTTCCGCTTGCAAGAGCTCGGCGTTTTCAAGAACCTCGGCGGGCGTACCGTCAAGCAGGACGCCGCCGTCTTTCACGATGATCAGGCGGTCGGCGAACTCGCTCATCAAAGCGATCTTCTGCTCGATCACGATAACCGTGATGCCACGCTTGCTTGCATAATCGCGCAAAAGCGCGAACACCGCGTGCGAACTCGCCGGATCCAACTCGGCAGTTGGCTCGTCCAAGACCAAAACGCGAGGTCGCAGAGCAAGAATGGCGGCAACGGCCACCTTCTGCTTCTGGCCACCCGAAAGGCTCGCGATGTTGCAGTACTTCAAATCGGAGATGCCCATCGCCTCCAGCGCCTCGTCCATACGAGGCTCGATCTCGGCGGCAGGAACACCGAAGTTCTCCAGACCGTAAAGCATCTCATCTTCGACGACGCTCGAAACGATCTGGCTGTCGATGTCCTGGCAAACGCTGCCAACCAAACGTGAGATGTCGGTGAGGCTCGTCTCGACGGTGTCTTTGCCGTCGATCAGCACGGAGCCATAAAAATCCCCCGGATAGCAATGCGGAATGATGCCGTTGAACGCATAGGTAAGCGTTGACTTTCCCGAACCGGCGGCGCCCGTGATGCCCACGAACTGCCCGTCCGGGATGCTCAGGCTTACGTCGCGCACCGTTGGCGCGCTGCCTTCTTTGTACGTGAAACTGAGGTCCTTGACTTCGATCATGATGAAAACACGTGCCTAAGCGCGCTTGAGAGCCTTTTTGATGATGGGGGTGAGGATGGCAACCAAGACGGCGTTCATAACCGCAGTGCCCAGAACCATCACGGCATAGACGGCGAAGACCTCGGCCACGCCCAGGCCGTTCATCGCGCAACCGACGATAAGGGCGAAGGTATAGCCGGAGAACACCGTCGAGATGAAGGTGATGACGAAGGGGAAGGCAACGTTTTGAGCGGCGAAGTTTTCCTTAGCGATACGGACGAAGGCCAAAACCAGGATGCCGCAAACCACAGCGCCAACGAGCTCGGAGCCAAGATTGACCAAAGGCGTTGCATTGAGCAGCGGGATCTGGCTGATAAGGCCAGTGATGAGGCCGATAATGCCCGCCTGCACGATGTTGGGT
>CAVBOO010000091.1:0-4914 GCA_963597045.1 bacterium
CCCTCTTGCCTGAGCGTCTTCCAATATGAAGACAGGGCATGAGGTCCATCCCGTTAAATGTGATGAGGTTGTTATCGTATTCAGCGAGCATTGTGCCGATAAAATCGTCGTAGTCGAAGTCCCCGTATACCTTAACGAGCTTCCGCATTTACCCGACACCGCCTTTCTTGCGAACATGAGCCCTAGCCTGGGCGAGCAGCCTTCTCTCTTTCCGGCTCAGTTTCCGCGGATGGTCCTTCGCAGAACGACCTTCGTGGACGTGGGTTTGATTACCAGTCGATTCGACACTGCTCCAAAACTCCTCCCACTGGTTCGATTGCTGGTTTAGGTTTGATTACCAGTCGGATCGACACTAGCGAGTCAAAATACGGCCTAGCCAAAAATGTTCCTTCGGGAACGCTCCGTAGGGAGCAATCTGACTTGCCAAAGCCTCTTCGGAGGCTTTTTCTTTTCCAATCCTACCCTACTAAGCGTTGGTTTTTCTTGGCCGACCGCAAATGGACCGGCTGTTCAAACAAAGTTTTTATACACGGTAGCAAGTAGCCTGATTTTGCGTGTCCAGCACGTTACCCATCTATACCTCAAGCAGGCGCAAATGGATCTTCTCCGCGCACAAGCTCAAAGCAAATCGCGCACCGGCATCTGTGCAGATTGAATGCGGGCTATCCCAGAGATGATCTTGGGCTTCAAGAACCACCAGACGAAGCAAGATCCAGCAAAAACTACGCCCCAATCCCTAGGGCAAAGCCTAAGCGCGCTTCAGCTTGCCGAAAAGCCGCTTGACCAAGCCGGCGAGCATCTCGTATTCGCGAAGCTTCATGAGCTTGCACAGCCCGAAGGCCACAACGAGTCCCAGGATGCCGCACACGCAAACAGTAACGAACGCACTTGCGATAGCTGGGATAGGCAGGTTAGCCAACGCAAAGCCCTCCATCGCAAGGCCTGACAAAAAGTAAACAACAGCCGCAGCAATCAAAGAAGCAATACCGCCCTTAACCACAAGCATCACAACCTTGCCAAAGCCAAAGCTACCAACCCTGCGATAAACGATGAGCGAGCAGATAAGGAACATGCTTCCGTAGAAGAAGATATCGCCCAGGGGAATGCCTACAACGCCGAAGTTCTCGGGCTTGCAAAGCCAGGAGTACAGCAGGGCCTGAACAAGGCGCATGCAGATGTCCACGCAAGCGAAAAGCGTGAACTTGCGCATAGCGGCAAAGACTTTATAGAAGTACATGTAGCCAGCATAAAAAGGCAGGCTGATGGTCCAAACAGCCAAAACCTCGGAAACGTAAGCCACATCATCTGCGGTAAACGATCCCGCCTGGAACAGCTGAATCAGAGGAATCGCAAGCGCGCCAACCATCGCGGCAAGAGGAAGCATCAAGAACAAAGTCGAGCGCAAGCCCTTCGACACAAAGTCTTTGAAGCCCCGCCAATCTTCATTCGCGGCGCAATCGGCCATCTCGGTGAGCATAGTGGACGAAATCGACACAGCAATGACGCCGTAGGGCAGCTGCCACCACATGCGCGCGTACGACAAGGTGGACGGACCGTTCGAGGCGGCGTCGAGCGCGAAGGCATTGCGGCAGCTAATGGTGATCATGGTGCCGGCCACGTAAAGGAACATGGGCGCCGCCATCTTGAAGGCCTCGACGAGCATCGGATCGCGCAGGTCCACGACGGGCTTGAACTTGAAGCCGTGCTTGATCAGCGCCGGAACCTGACCGGCAAGCTGAACGAAAACGCCCAGCGTCGTGCCAATGCCAAGCCACCACATGGACGCCGTGGTATCCCAGGTGGACAGCGGCACAAAGCCGAACATCGTGATGATGACGATAAGGTTGTTAAGAATCGGCACCAAAGAAGGTGCCAAGAATTCGCGCTCAGCATTCAAAACGCCCATGACAAGGGCGCTCAGGCCATAAAACAAAATCTGAATCGCGAAAATCCTAAAGAAGAAAATGGCCAGATCCTGAGTTTCGCCGGCGCCAACGGTGAAGGTCTGCGTTTGGATAATCAAAGGCGCGGCAACGGCGCACGCCAATGAGAGCAGCCCCAGAAAGATGGTCGTCAAGGTAAGCATGTTGTTGGTGAAGCGCTCAGCGGCTTCTTGCCCATGCTTGTCTTTTTGAAGCAAATACAGGGGCACGAAAACGGCGGTTCCCAAAACGCCCGAAGCGCACAGCTCGAAGACCATGTTGGGCAGGTTGTTGGCAATCTGATAGGCCGAGGTGAACAGAGTGTTGCCCAGCGCGAAGGCCATGGCCCAGGTGCGCAGCAAGCCCGTCACGCGGGAAACAAGGGTGCACAGCGAGATCAGGCCCGTGTTCTTGAGAATATTCGTGCTTGTATCGTTCGCCACAAGGCCCCCATACGCTTTTGCTTTATAGTGTAATTCCCTGCAGAGTTCACCTGCCGGCAAACTTCAACGGTTAAACCTGGTAGATGGGCGATCTGCAAAGCAATGCAGCCAGGCATGGCGCCTTGGGCTGCATTCGGCTAAATCATAGTAAGGGAATTCGCATGCGCTTTCTTATTGTTCGCAATAAATACAACTCAAAAGCATTCGAAGCGTCGTTCACCTTGGAAATGTACCTTACCAGCCAAGGAATCGAATACGAATGCTTCGACTCAAACGAGGTTCCCTTCTTCAAGCCCATCGTAGGGCTTGTCGGCGATATGGACCAGTTTGACATGGTCATCGTCCTGGGCGGCGACGGCTCCATTCTGCGTGCCGCGGGCCAGGTGGGCTATCGACGTATCCCTATCCTCTGCACCAATTACGGGCATCTGGGCTTCATGGCAAACTCCAACGCCGAAGGGCTCATCCCCTTGGTGGCCGCGGCGCTGAGCGGAGACGCCATCACCGAAGCGCGTACCAACCTGCGCGTTTGCGTGGAGCTTCAGCCAACGGAATTCACCCGCGATCCAACCGAGCAGGCCATCGCCCAAAAGGAAGCACCGGTCTACGAGTTCTTCTCTCTCAACGAGATGGCGCTCACTCGCGGCGAGCGCGGACGCAGCATCGACTTCACCTACCACGTAGACGGAATCAAGATCGCCGACATGCGCGGCGACGGCCTGGTGGTCTCGTCGGCCACCGGCTCAACCGGCTATGCGCTTTCCGCCGGCGGGCCTCTGGTGAGCCCCGGCTACAACGGCCTGGTGGTCGTGCCCATCGCGCCTCACACCCTGCATTCCCGTGCGCTCGTCACCGCGCCTTCCGACATCGTGGAAATCGTCATGCGTGATTCCGACGACAATCGCGAATCGTCGCTTTTCATCGATGGCGAGCCCGTGCATTTCGACAGCCCCATCCAAAGAATCACCGTTTCCACCGGCGACGAGCCAACCATCCTTCTTCGCTACAAATCCGGCTCGTTCTACGAACGCGCCTCCGAGGTGTTCTTCAGCTAAGAAGCTCTTCGGTTCGGCATCGATACAAAATCAGGCCTATCAACTTACCCGTTGATAGGCCTGATTGTTTGATATTGGGCTTGGCGCTCGGCGCCATGACTCCTTATGTCGCCAAGAAAACTTGGCTGACTGGGGCTTTGGTAATAAAGCCAAGCACCGGCTAAGCCCCGGTGAACCAAGGCGTCCCCGGACCGCCTACTTGTTGACGGGTCGCAGGAAGTCGGGCTCTCGCGTAAGAACGCGCGGGCCGTCCTCGGTAATGGCGATAGTCTTTTCAAAATGAGCGGAAGGCTTTCCGTCGCGAGTCACAACGAGCCAACCGTCGTCGCAGGTGCGAGTTTTATGCGTGCCGACGTTGATCATGGGCTCAATGGCGATGATCATGCCGGGCTTGAGCTCGATGCCGGTATGTTTCCTGCCGTAGTTGGGGACGTTGGGATCTTCATGCATAACGCGACCGACACCATGCCCTACGTACTCGCGCACAACGCCGTAGCCGGCGCCCTCGGCAACCTCCTGCACTGCATGACCGATGTCGCCAAGGCGGTTGCCAGGGCGCGCAGCCTCGATGCCGGCCCACAGGCACTTCTCGGTGATCTCGAGCAAACGCTTCTTCTCGGGGCTGATCTTGCCCACTGGGAAGGTCCAAGCGTTGTCGCCCACCCAGCCGTTAACCGTAGCGCCCGTGTCGATGGAGATGATGTCGCCTTCTTTCAAGATGACGCTCTTAGACGGGATACCGTGGACGATCTGCTCGTTGACGGAGGCGCAGATGGAGCCCGGGAAGCCGTAAAGGCCCTTGAAGCCAGGGGTGCCGCCATGCAGGCGAATATAGGTTTCCACGAACTGGTCAAGCTCAAGAGTGGAAACGCCCGGCTTAACCCGAGCGCCAACCTCACGCAGAACACGGGCGCTCAAAACGCCCGCCCCTTGCGCGTATTCCTCGATCTGCTGAGGAGTTTTGTAGATGATCATGCTGTTTGCCTAGCCTTTCTTTTCTTAGGGGCAAGCATACACCAAGCTGCGCAAATCCCCTTCATACCACCACAATGAATACGTGTTTTTACTGGTACCATTATTTGAGCGAGGAAAGGGACAGTGATGGCAGACAAATCGCCTGAAGAAAACGAGAGCAATAATGCCTGGAACGGCTCGTGGCATTCCGAATCCGAGAGCCACTGGCACTCCAGCCGCGTGCAGCCCGGGCGCTTCACCGGAAGCTGGTACAACGGCCAGGTAAACGACACTAAAAGCAAGTCGGCTCAGCTAGTTGACGGCAAGGTCGTTTGGTCGAACACGCGCCAGAAGAACCCCGTCAACAGCCTGTTCACCTCTCGTCAGGAAGAAGAGCCCGCCCCAGTCCCTCGAACCACCAATCGCGAAGCCCCTTTGCGCGGCAACCCTGCCAACCCCGCAAGTCCCAATATCAATCGCGGCGCCCGTCCTAACCCTTGGTCGAACCTCGAAGCTCAAAGCTCCGATGCAAACAGGGGT
>CAVBOO010000092.1:0-4862 GCA_963597045.1 bacterium
GGTAAGACACCCCAAGCAGCGAGCCGGATTCGATGTAGTCGAATCTTCCGTCGTCGACAAGGAATTTAATCGCAGTACGCGCTCGAGGACATTCCTGTATCTCGTCAAAGAAAATAAGGGTTTTGCCGGGGACGAGTGGAACGCCCGAATATGCCGTTAGGCCGATTATTATTGTTGAGGCGTCCAGGTCGCCTTCGAAGATTGCTTTTGCGCCAGGTGTTTCGATGAAGTTGATCTCGAGAAAAACTTCGTAGTGCTCCTGCGCGAATTTCCTCACAGCGAAAGTTTTTCCAACTTGGCGCGCGCCATCGATGAGTAGCGCTTTACGGTCTTGGCGGCTTTTCCAAGATTCGAGCTGCTTATCAAGTTTACGTTCAATTGCCATAAAAATCACCTGGATGTTTGTGCTGGTAAATTACCCGTTGCGACATATTTTAGCAATCGTCATGGGCGTTCTGCGACATCTTTCCCGGTGTTTTGCTGTCTTCTTGCGACACGTTTTTTGAAAATTCGTTTGGCTTTTGCGACATTTTTCCTACTTTTTAAGGGGGTCCGTGCGACATAAATCCCATTTTGCGCTTAAAGGGCCTCATTGCTGGAATCGTTCGTTTGTCTTTTTGGCGCGGGGTTTGGGGTGTGGAGTTTTTAACAAGCCAGGGCGCGCATGCCGCCTGCCTGCGGAAAGCTATGGTTGAATAAGTTCATTATGAATACGACTACCACTAAATCCGATCAGGCCGAGGCGCTTGATCTGCACGGCAGCCAAGCTCTCGTCGATGCCTTCAAGTTGCCTGGCGACCCTAAGGATGCAATCGCGTCTGAGGCAATTGGAAAGCAAAATCAAGTTGATGCTTCCGAGCTGACGAGCGCGATCGCGCTCGTCGAATCGCTTGAGGCTAATGAGCTGATCGATTCTCTGCAACAGGGAAATGCTGAATCTTCGGAGGGCGCGTCTAACGCGGGTCCTAATTTGTCGCTGCAACGCAAACCGGGTGCGCCCGGCTTCACTATTGAGGGTTCTTTGGAATTCGTCAATTTTGAAACCATGAGCCCGGCTGAGCGCCTGAGCGCTTTCGAGCACAAGATCCATCCCTTGATTCGCCGTTACGAAGCGGGCATGTATCAGATGCACACGCGTCTGAAGACTTTGGACAACGACCTTGAGATGCGCTTTAAGCACAACCCCATCAATCATGTGGAAAAGCGCATCAAGTCGCCCCGCAGCATCATGGAGAAAATGCAGCGCCGCGGTTATCCGCTGACCATCGATTCCTTGAAGGAAAACGTGCTCGACATTGCGGGCATTCGTGTTGTCGCGAATTACGTTGACGACGTGTATTCGCTGGTCAAGCTATTGTTTTCGCAGGATGACCTGCAGATTCTCAAGGTTAAGGATTACATCGCTCACCCCAAGGAGAACGGCTACCGTAGTTTGCACGTGGTGCTGAGGGTCCCGGTATACCTGACCGACGGCAAGCATATGGTTCCGGTTGAGATTCAGTTCCGCACCATCGCCATGGACTTCTGGGCAAGCTTGGAGCACGCCCTTCGCTACAAGGGTGCTGCCGAGGTGACCGCGATCGACATGGCGAGCGAGCTGAAGAATTGCGCCGACATGATCGAAGATGTTGAGGAGCGCATGCAGATCCTTATGCGCGCGGTCCGCACCACCGAGGAGCTTGAACTTTCCAAGCAGGACACTGATCTGGTCAAATAGCGCGCCCCCAGTAGCGCGCATTCAGGTGAACAGGGCATCAAGGTCGAGCGAGTAATAGGTGTAGTGACCAAGCTTTTTGCTAGCAAGTAGACCGGCGTCTTTGAGCTTTTTGCGGCGTTTCACTGCAGTGGGGGCGGTGATGTCGCAGGCTTCGCAAAGCTCGTTGGTTGTGATTCCGTTTTCGGCGAAGATGCTCGCTTGCGCCAGCTCGCAAGCGAAATCGCCAAGCTCTTCCAGCTGCGTTGTGGGCAATGAGCTGCGGAGCCTGCCCTGGGCCACCTTGAAATCCCCTGATTTTTCTTCAAGCTGGGCCAAAGCTTCCTCTTGCGCGGACACGAAAATCTGCGCGAAGGCGACAACGAAAGGGGTCAGGTCCCCTTTGTTAAGCGGATGCTCGCAGGTGGTGAAGGCCTTGTAATAGGCGTTCAGCTTTTCATGGATCTTCAAAGACAGCTTGAAGCCGACGATAGGGTGGTAATAGCTCGATAAGGCAGAGCTGCTGATGAAGCGATTAACGCGCCCGTTGCCATCGTAAAAAGGATGGATGTAGCCGAACATGAAGTGGAAAAGCGCGGTCCTTGGTAACGGATGCAAATTCTCGCTTACAAGCAGCGCGAGCGCCTGCTTAAGAAGACGTATGATTTCCTCTTCTGTCTGGGCGCCGCGGTGGACCTCTTTTTGATCTGTCGAAATAACGCTCACCGGTCCTTTGCGGAAGAGCTTGCCATCGGGGGCGTTCGTGGGATTTTCCTCGAGCACTTCGGGCAGCACGAGCTCGTCGTAGAGCGCACGGATGTCCGCCGGCGTCTTCAGCGGAGGGCGTTTTTCCTGGCTAAGCGCGTGGTATTTTCGCGTTAGGCCGTAGAGGCGCCCCGTTTTCCCTTGGTCGTTAAGGTGCTCAAGAATTGTGCTGATTTCCTTCCTTGTTGAGCTGACGCCCTCGATCTTGTTGGTAAGAAGGACCTCGTCGATAAGGCAGGAATCCATATAGTGCTGAAGCGCGGAATCGGGGACCTGAACTGCAAGATTTCTGATGCTGCGGTCGAGTTCGAGAGAGCGGACGATGAGCTCGTAAACTGCGGAATCCATCAAGAAAAACGCTGAATGCCCGGAAATGTCGAAATCGAAATGATGGGCATCTTTGCTGTTAAAGCGCTCTTGGTAGGCGCGGGCGGCGTCGCTTTCGGGGGCATGGAACAAGGCCCGTAAGCTTTTGTAGTTTTGGGCCATGCTCGACCTCCTTCATGTCGGCTCTTGCTGTTTGCTCTACTTTAAGTCTAATAAAAAATCATCGAGAATTTAATTGGAAATTTTAGGGAAAAAAGAAACGGCGTTTCATGTGCTCTGGCGTGGGCTTGCCGGATGTACGCCGGCCGGCTTGGGGCAAGGGGCGGCCTCTTGCCGGTCGGAGCGGGATGTTTCGTTGTCCGGGCTGCCAGGGTGTCCACTTGCGTAGGCAGATGACAGCGGCCGTGAAGAAGAGCAGCTGTGCTGTCTCGCTTTAGAGCGATGGAGTAAACTGGCTTTCAAACTCTTTTCTTATTCGTATGAGGGGGCATGCATGGCGGAGATCCGTACGCAGGAAGTCAACGATTTGCTGGCCGTTTTGGCTGGCACCACCGACCCGGACAACGTGTACATGCTGCTGGAAGACCTTCTTACCGTGCGCGAGATAAAGGACGCCTCGCAGCGTCTTACCGTGGCACGCCTTCTTGACCAGGGGAAATCGTACAGCTCTATTGAGCGTGTTACTGGGGCAAGCGCTACCACGATCGCGCGCGTCTCCAAGGCTCTGAACTATGGCAGCGGCGGTTACAGCGCCGCCCTGAAGATGCTGGGGGACTAGCATGTCCGATCGCGATTATCGCAGCTCCACGCACGGGCGCTCCGCGCAGGGGCGCATGCGAAACTCAGCCCATGCCCAAACGCGTTCCGGGGAAGCTCAGCCTTACGTGGGCCAGCCCCACGCAGCTCAGACTTACTCACGAGCGCAAAGCGATCAGGGTGCCCAATTCGGGCAGGAGGCCCAGGGTGCTCAGGTTTACTCGCGCTCGCAGGGCGGGCGTGCCTACGCATCGCAACACGGTCGCACCGCCAGTGGCCGTGGGGCCGCCGCCCGCACCGCCAGCAGCCGCGGGACAGGCAAGCGCACCGCTAACGGCCAGGTCGTCGTTAGGCGAGCCCCCAAGAAAAGCAAGCTCCCCCTCGTTGGCCTTGCGCTCGGCGTCCTTTTGATTGCGGGCGTCGGTGCCTTCGGCATCACTCAGTTCACGGGCGGCGGCACCCCTTCTTCAAGCAGCGAGCCGCTTACGGTTAGCGACACCTCGCAAGCAAGCCAGGCCACCTCTTCTTCTAATACCAACGGCAGCGCAAGCTCGACGGGCAGCGCCGACAAAGGCCAGATCGTCCTTACCTTAGGTGGAAGCGCCGACACCTATGTGGCAAAGGGCGAGGAATACATCGAATCTGGCTGCCACGCCTTCGACAAAACCGACGGCAATATCACCAGCCAGGTGAAAACCGAGGGCTCGGTTGACGCCTCGACGGTGGGGGACTACAAGGTCACGTACTCGGTAACGGACTCGCAGGGCGAAACCGCCAGCAAAGAGCGCACCGTGCACGTGGTGGACAATATGGACAAAGACAAAGACGGCATCCCCGTGCTGATGTATCACTACGTCTATACCAAGGACGATCCGCCCAAAAAGAAAGACGCCAACTATCTGCTGGACACCAAACTCGAGGCTCAGCTGAAATGGCTCACAAAAAACAAGTACTACTACCCCTCGTATCAGGAGCTCGCCGCCTACATCGACGGCAAGCATTCCCTGCCGCGCAAATCGGTCATCCTCACCTTCGACGACGGCCAAGAAGGCTTCTTGAAATACGGCATTCCGCTGCTCGAGAAGTACCAGGTGCCCGCCACCTCCTTCATCATCTGCAATCAAAAGAAGGCCGCGCAGAAAATCTCCGATTACGCGAGCGAGTACGTGAGCTTCCAGTCGCATTCCTACGCGTGCCACCAGGATGGGCACACCAACATCGGGCGTGGCGGCGCGATCTACGACAAAAGCGAGTCGCAGCTGGTCAAAGAGGAAAAGAAGGCAACCGAGCTCTTGGGCACCAACGAGGCCTTCGCCTACCC
>CAVBOO010000093.1:0-4850 GCA_963597045.1 bacterium
ACTCAACCGCCTGATCCACCACCGAGCTTCCGCCGTCCGTGCCAAAGGTCACCGTGCACACCTTGGTTTTATAGCTTGCCTTAAGCGAAATGCCCTCGGCCGGCATCGTGAAGGTGAAGGCCTCTTTATCTTTGACCTTGTCGAAGTCGGCGATGCTGCCGGAAACAAGCTCCCACGTATCGAAAACCTTGCCCTCGGGCGCGTCGCCCGCATGAACCTTCACCTCGTCCCCGACAAACGCGGCCGAGAGCTCATGATCGTCGGCATCGCGCGCAACGCCGTCCGATACGGTGATTTCATATTGGTCTTTGATCGAGTAGTCGTACTTGACGATGCTCGTCTGGCGGTTGCCCACCTTGCCGTAAACGTACAAGGTTGAAGACTCGGTAATCGAAATCGGGTCGCCATATTTAACGAAGGCATCGCGCGACACAGACGAAGTATCCTGAGCAGCCGATCCCTCATCGGATGCGCCCCCTGAGGCTACCTGCGAATTCTTCGGCACTAGGCAGTAATAGATTTCCGCCGAGCTGGAGCTTGCCCATCCCTCACCCGCATAAAGCTTCACGCTTTGGGTCTCGCTCGAACCGGACGCATAGGCACCCGAGCTTAAGCTCGAGCCTGGCGTATTCAGATCGTACAGCACGAAGGTCTTGCTCACATCGTGCGACTCGTCGGACTTATCGGTGAA
Source organism: bacterium (assembly GCA_963597045.1). Taxonomy (GTDB): domain Bacteria; phylum Actinomycetota; class Coriobacteriia; order Coriobacteriales; family Eggerthellaceae; genus Anaerotardibacter. Next base: position 692 of record CAVBOO010000093.1, read on the forward strand.
AGTGCCCTTCAAGGTGAAGGAGCCTGACTCTTTGCTTTCATCAACGCCCGAGGTGTCCCACGTGATCTCCGCGCTTTCAACCGTGCCGTCGAACAGGTACTCGAGGCTCTGCGGCAGCTTAGCGAAATAATCCGCAACACAAGCGACGCCCGCATCGGAAAGATCCGTCAGAACCCCACCGAATCCGGAGGCGCTTCTCGTCGCAAGAAGGTAAGTGAAGGTTTGCGTGTGATTCGCCTCGTCGGTTTTCACAGACGCCTCTTTACCGTTGACCCAAGCGATAAGATTCTCCGCGAAACCGTAGTGATAGCTCTCGTCGTCAGCCAATTTGGTAGTAATCGTTGCCGTGTACTCGGTGTCGCCTTGAGCACGGGATCCGGCGCTGTCGCCGTCCTCTTTAGCCCAGCTGATCGATATGCCATCGTTTGCAGCGGCGGTGACCTCTCTGTCACCCGTGTCCTTAAGCGTGCAGCTTAGGAGCGCCGAGGGGAACTCGGCGCCTGCCGAGACAGAGGGAACCTCGATATCGATGGCGCTCACCAGCGGCTCGTAATACGCGGTCAAAGACACGTCGCCTTCCAGCTTGGTGAAGCTGAGTTCGTGGGTTTCCTTGTCCTCTTCAACGCCGTCGGGCAGATTAGCCCATTTCACGAAGCGCATGCCCGCCGCATCCGGAGGGGCAACGGTCAGAGAGCTTTCCTCGGTTTGCTGAGTATAGTAGGCAACCTGCGAATCGTCGTTTATGTTGAGCTGCGAAATATTCAGCACATGCTTTTCACCCTGCGGCCAATAGCTAAGGCCACCCGTGACGATGATGCCGCCATCCTCAATTCGGGCGGTGCATTTCTCGTCATCGACCGTACCGTTTTTGAAAGTACCGTTGATGGTCACTTTTGCCTGATCAAGGTATTCCTTGGGCAAACCTAGGCCAAAGGTTTCAGCAATATCGCCCTTAACGCTCAGCTTGAACATGACGCGCTTTCTCACCGTAAGGTCCTGCACCTTGAACTCCGTAATGTCAACCAAGTCTGCAAGCTGGGCGCTTGGAAGCTCGTAAACCTTTCCCTCTGCATCGGTAAGCTTCAGGCCGCTTACCGTGACCTTCTTTTTGTCGAAGGAGTCATCCCAGCCATTCTTATCGCTCAACTGCATATCCAAGCTCGATATGGGTGTTGCATAGTGGGCATACACGCGAACGTTGGACGAAGGCATTTCGAAAGTGACGCTTCCGGAGCTCGCATCGAGCTTGGCGGTATCGCCAAGACCCTCGACGCTCCAGTAATCAAGAATGTACTTAACCGAAGTGTCACCTTCTTTCACGTACTTAACGTAATCGGCGGAGTTCAAAGTGACTTCCTCGCCGGGACGCAGGTACTTAAGCGCCTGCTCTTTAGGCGTGTTTCGGATGGAAAGCCAATGCTCGTCGGTTAGATACAGCTTGCTTTCATCGCAGGTAACCGAGTACGAGCCGTTATCTGAAGAAAGGACGGTTTGCCCAGCTTCCTGCGACCACGCGTTAACGAAGTCTTTGCTCTCGCTTAGAACTCTCTCTCCGCCGCTATAACTAAGCAAGCTAACGCCAATTCGGCTTTCGCCCGTTGGAGGATTGGAGGAATCGACTAGGATTTTCTGATCCCCGTACAAGGTAAGGTTCTTCTGCTCGTGCTTTACGTAGTTGTCTTTGACGATGCACTTGCCCTTTACTATGAGATCCTTTTCTTCGCAGGGCCACGTACCCGCAGATTTCATGGACGACTTGTTGTCGCTGATGTCCACGTCCTCAAGCTCCAAGCTTCCATAGTAGAAAATGCCACCGGCGGCGATTTTCGCCTCGTTATCCTTGATGGCGATGCCCTTAACGTAGGTTTTCAAGCTGCCCTGCGTATACGAATCAACGTCGCCGTCGGAATACAGGGCGGTTATGGCTGCGCCATCCGAAGCATAGTTGCCGCAAATCTTTCCGGAATTGTCATCCGAGATGATCTTGAACGTACCGCCGCCCTTGATGCACACGCCTGCACCACGGCTGTAATAGGAGTATCCCTGTGAGGTTGTTTTCGTCGATTTGTTGTTGCATATACTCGAGGAATTGTTGAGCTTGACGGTGCAGCTGATGGAAGTGAATTTCTCGTTCAGGATATAGATTCCCGAGCCGTTGTACACGGCGTGGTTGGAATCGATCGTGGAGTCGTCCAAACTAAGCTGCGCCGAATCGGCAAGGACGATTGCGGCGCCTGCTTTGCCCGCTTCGTTCTCCTTGAAGGTGGACTTGTTCGACAGGCTGACCGTGGTGCCATCGTCGTCAACATAAAGGCCGCCGCCGAACTTTGCGCTGTTCTTGCTGATGCTCGAGCCGTTTTCCAGGCTCAAGCTTGCTTCATCGTTAAGGTAGATGCCGCCGCCGCTGGAGGAATCGCCGGCACTGTTGCCGGACACCTCGGAAGCATCAAGGGTGAACTTGGTGCCGTTGTAATAATCGTAGATGCCGCCGCCGTCTTTAGACGAGCTGTTGCCCGAAATGGCGGAGCCGGCCTTAATTTTAACTTCGCCGTCCTTGCCGTTGTGGTAAATGCCGCCGCCCTCGCTGGCAGCGGTGTTGTTAGAGACCTTGGACTTGGAGTCGATGAGCAGGTTGGTGTTGTTGCCGTCGATGTAGATGCCGCCGCCGCATTTCGCGGAGTAGTTGTTGCTCACTTCGCTGCCGTTTTTGATTGTGATGCTGCAGTCGGCTTTCCTGACGTAGATGCCGCCGCCGCTCGATTCGGCATGATTGTAGATGACCTTCGTGTTGGAAAGCTCAACGGTGGAACTTGAGCCATGAACTGCGATTCCAGCGCCGTAGCCGTAGTTGTTGAACCAGCTGTAGGTATCGGTGACGTTGCCGGCAATGGTCACGTCGTTTGCGTAGAGCTTTGCCTTGTTGCCCTTGAGCGCGATTCCGCCGGAGCCGTATTGGTCGTCGCAAGCACCGCCGGTGATCAAGCCGCCCTTGATGGTGGAGCTGCCCGAGCTATCGGCCTTCCAGAACCTGTTGCTGTCTTCCAGGCGCCCTTTATGCTCGAGAGCCTTTTCGGCATCGGAGCTTGCACCGTTGAGGGTGAGCGTAGCCCCTTCGTTGACGACGATGACGTCCTGATCGCCCGACCCGTACCAACTGGTTGAAGCCTTGCCGCGGTTGATCATGTGGCCGTGAAGGTTGATGGCGTAGTTACGGTTTGAGGGCACCTCTATGCGGAAATTGCTCGTGTCCCAATCGTCCGTAAGGTCCACAACGATGTTGCCGCCCTCGCTTTTGGCACGATTGAACAAACCCGAAAGATCGTCTTTGAAGGTAAGGGTTTTCGCGCTGCCATCGGCGGTGTAATAGGTCATCGTTCCAGAATTGGCGTAGGCTTGCGCCGGACTTGCGAAAGCGAAGGCCTGCGAAAATGCGAAAACGGCCACCAGCGCAGCTGCGTAACCGAAAATTCGTTTCTTAAAAATGTTGAAGGAAAGTGCTTTCATGCGAATCCCTTAAAACTAGTTATCCCAGAATAAGGCAGGTGTAATTCACTGCATCTTTGCAGCTTACCGCTTCTTGGAACAAGTTCATGTCTGGTTTACGCAAATGTAGCGGCCATAGCGCAAATAGAAGCATTCGCCCTGGCTCATGGGGCGGCGCGCAGGATCCCTTGCATGTGCCGCCCGTTGTTCGAAGTTCCAGGTCTATGAGCTGACTTCTCTTTTATCTACCCATAAGATGGCGGCAGGCATGATCCCTCGCAAGCGCCGCCCGTTCCGCTGTTCGAGAGGGGCAGCCCATGCGGACTGCCCCTCTCTCATGCGCTCACTGCTTCAGTATTTTTATGCGGATTCCTTCGGAATCCTCTTTTTGGTTTTCAGAGCGGCACCCGCGAGGAACCCTGCCCGCCGCCGGACCGAGACAAAGGGAAGAGCCCCGAAGGGCTCTTCCGCTGAAATTGGCTAAGCCTTAGCGGCTACGTTGACTCGCGTTGCCGACAAGCAGCGAGGTGCTGCAGTCGCACAAAATGCCGCCGCGGCCGCGATGGCTCGCGAGGCCGAGCGAGCGGTGCGGCTACTTGGTCTTCACGGCCTTGACCTTGCTCCAGCCGGAGTAGTAGGTCTTGCCGCTGACGACCTTGTAGGCACGGGCCTGGAC
>CAVBOO010000094.1:0-4788 GCA_963597045.1 bacterium
GCCAAGGAATCCTCGGCCGCATCGGCTGCATCGGCCGCCGAACTTGCGGTGCCCCTCATCTGAGCAAGCTCCTCGGAGAGGGTGAGCGTCTGCGCCTGATACATACGCAGATCTTCCTCGGCCTTAGCTGAGCGCTCGGTTAGCTCCATGTAGCGCGCGTTCGCCTTTTCCTCGTCCTTGACAAGAGAAACGATCCTGCGGCGACGGGAAAGCGAGCCCTCACCCTTTTCGGACTCAGACGAACGCGCGAAGGAAATCTTGCCGTTCGGCCAAAGCACGAAGCCATCGCGTGTGGCAACGCGAGCCTTAAACTCACGCGCCATGTTCAGGCCCTCTTTAACGGAGTCAGCCAAGAGAACATCGCCCAGCAAGGCCGAAAGCGCAGCCTTGAATTCAGGCGCAAGCTGCAACTTGTCGATCAGCCGCTCGGCGCCCGATTCCGCGTAGGAGGCAGACGCACTGCTAGAAACGAGCACAGCCTGGCCGGTAAGCTCTTGAGACAAAAGCTCCTCAAGCGCCTGCTCCATGCTTCCTTCAACGCAGAGCGCATGGATATCGATGCCGAGCAACAGCTCAACGACCGATTCCCATTCCGCAGGAACGACCAAGCCCTTGCTGATCGGGGCATAGGAGCCCGTCGAATCGTCAAGAAGCCAGGCGAGCATCGGGTTGGTGCGCTCCCCTGCCCGTTCCTGCTCTTCAAGCGCGGCGCGCTCGGCAGAAACCTTGGTAAGAACGTCACGAGCCGAATCGCACTCCTCACGAAGCTTGTTGCGCGAAACAAGAGCCTGACCCATCTTTGAGCGCAGCTCGGCTTCTTTTTCCTGCTTACCTGCCAGATCGGCAGCAAGCTTGTCGGCCTCGGTACGACGTTCCCTAGCCTCGGCGCTCTTGGCAGCCAAGCGCTCGCTCAGATCCGCCTTATGCGCAGCAAGAACGCTTGCCGTCGCCTCCGCCTCGGATAGTTCGGTTTTAAGCGCCTCCTGGGCGGCCTTGACGGTCTCAAGGCGCGTGGTAAGGCTGCGCTGCTCGGTGGTGAGCGTATCGATGCGCTTGCGCAAACCATTTCGCTCGATGCGGCGCTCATCGTGTTCTTTAGAAATGGAAGAAAGCTTTTCCTTCGCGGCGCTTTGCTCGGCCGCCGACTTCTCGAAGCTTTCTCTCGCGTTGGCTACTTCCGCTTCCAGGTTTTCCCTGCGCTGGTTGCTCTGCTCAAGTTCGCGGGAAACGCGCTCGAGTTCGGAGCGAATATGCGACCTGCGCTCATTTAAAACCATAACCTGGGAAGCCAAGCGCTCGGCAGTACGCTGGGCGCGCGCATGATCCTGGTTCAGGGAGGCACTTTGAAGATCGCGTTCGGCCAGCTGCTTTTGCAGCTGCTCCAAATTTGCTTGAGAGGAATCGAGCACCTCTTTGGCAAGAAGCGCCTTTTGATCGAGCTCGGCCTCCTGCTTTTCTATCGAGATCCAACGCTCGCGCAAGATTCGCAAGTCGTCGATCGCCAAATCGAGCTTCAGTTCGTCAAGCTCAGCGCTCAACTGGGCGAAAGTTTGCGCACGTTTAGCTTTGCGCTCAAGGGGCTTTAGCTGACGCTCGACCTCACGCGCGATATCCTGCACGCGGGCAAGGTTGTTTTCCATGCGCTCAAGCTTGCGCAAGCTCCTGCGCTTGCGCTCCTTGTGCTTCAGGATTCCCGCCGCCTCCTCGATGAGGGCGCGACGGTCTTCGGGCTTGGAGGAAAGAACGGAATCCAGATTGCCCTGCGAAATGATGGAGTTGGTGCCGGTACCCAGGCCGGAATCGTGAAGAATGTCGAGCACGTCCATGCGGCGCACCACAGCGCCGTTGACAAGGTACTCGGACTCACCGTTGCGATACATCCTACGCCCGATGCTAACCTCGGAATACTCAACCGGAAGGGTTCCGTCGGAATTGTCGAGGCAAAGCTCGACCTCCGCCACGTTGACCGACTTACGGTTGCGTGCGCCGGCGAAGATGACGTCTTCCATTGCCTGGCCGCGCAGGTTCTTCGCATTGCGCTCGCCAAGCACCCACAAAACCGCATCGGAAATGTTGGACTTGCCCGAACCGTTGGGACCGACGACGGCGGCAACCCCGGGCTCGAATTTCATAACGGTACGATCGGCAAAGGATTTGAATCCTTTGAGGGTGAGGGACTTCAGATACAAGGCTGTCCCCTACTGCTGCCTGCGACGGGCCTTCTCGGCCTGACGCAGCGCCTTTTCCTCGGCGCGAGCAGCTTTTATGGCAGCGGTAGCCTGGGCTTTGCGCTTTTTGTCTTTGGAATTGCGCGCCTCGAAGAAGGAACCCAGCACCTCCAGGGCCGATTCGGCCGCATGGCTCTCGGACTCCTTCTTGGTGCGGCCCACGCCCTTGCCAATGGACTTAGTGCCCACGCACACCTGGGTGATGAAGGTGCGGTCGTGGGGCGGACCTTGGGTTTCGATAAGACGATACGTAGGGGTGATGCCGTCTTCCTGCAGACGCTCCTGCAGAACGCTCTTCGGGTTTTCAGGCTCTTTGGCCATGGAGATGGACATGGAAACGATAAGCGTGCGATCGATGAAATCGCGCGCGCATTCAAGTCCGCCATCCAGGTAAAGGGCAGCGACACAGGCCTCGTAAACATTCTCCAAGGCGGAGTGCAAGCCGCGACGGCCCGTTCCCGCTTCAGAGGAGCCGAAGAGGATGATCTCGGAGAAGCCCAAATCGCCTGCGGTCTTAGCCAAAGACGAGCCTGAAACGAGCGAAACCTTGATGCGGGTCAAGCCGCCCTCGTCGAGCGTCGGGAACGCATGGTATGCGCGATAACTCACGATGGCGCCTAAGATGCTGTCGCCCAAGAACTCAAGACGCTCGTAGGAATCGGCAATTGAATGGCCTTCAGCTGCAGAAGGATGCGTGAGCGCAGTGAGGATAAGCTTCTTGTCAGAGAAGACATGACCGAGGATTTCCTCGGCTCGCTCAATTCGTGAGCTATGTGCAGCTATATCGACCAAAAATATCCCTAATTCCTGTGATAACTAAGTTTCAAGCCCTTAATACTACTCGGGTTTTTCAGGTTTTTTCACAAGCTGCGCGATTAATCCAGAAACATCCAAACGAACGCATTTAGCGGTCATAAGAATGCCGTTCTTAACCGCGGTGGCATTGGAGGAACCATGCCCCACCAAGCACGCGCCTTTGACGCCGAGCATGGGGGCCCCGCCGTAAAGGTCGGGCGACACCGAATCCTTAAGCTCGCTTAAGCCCTTCTTCATGGTCAAAGCGCCCAAAAGCGTGGCAGGATTGGCCTTCATGATGTCTTTGATGCAGCCGAAAAGCACCGAAGCCACGCCCTCGATGGTTTTCAAAGAAACGTTGCCCGTGAAGCCATCGGTGACGATGACGTCGGCCTTGCAATCGAGCAAATCCCTACCCTCGCAGTTGCCGATAAAGTTGGGAAGCTCGGCGCGCATCAGAGCATGAGCCTCTTGCGCGAAGGCCGAGCCCTTGGTGTCCTCCTCGCCGATGTTCAGAAGAGCGCAGGTAGGGTCTTTGATGCCGATGACCTTTTCGGCGTAAATGGTGGCCATCTGTGCGAACTGAACCAGATAGGCAGGCTTGCAGTCGGCGTTAGCGCCGACATCGCACATGACCACCGGCTTCACCGGAGACGGCAGAATGGTAGCCATAGCAGGACGCTGAACGCCTTTGATGCGCCCCATAACCAAGGTGGCCGCAGCCAAGCATGCCCCGGTTGAGCCCGGGCTGAAGAAACCCTGAGCCTTGCCCTCCTTCACCAGCCGACAGCCGACGACGATGGAGGAATCCTTCTTCTTGCGGACCGCCTGCGCGGGGTGCTCGTCCATACCGATGGTTTGCGTGGTCGCTTGAGCATGCACGCGCTCATGCGCCGCGGCAAAAGGCTCGACCACATCGGCCGGCCCGCAAAGGATGACCTCAAGCTCCGAATCGGCCTCGAGCGCCGCCAGGGTACCCTCGAGCATGGGATCTGAGCCAAGATCGCCGCCAACGGCGTCAACCGTGATTACGACATGTTCGGACATCGGTCTCCTTTCAAATGTGTGCGCTTATTATACGAAGCACAAGCGCCAGCTGGGGCTTGCCTGCTATATCACCGCACAAGCTGCATAAAAAAATCCCCTGGGCTAACCCAGGGGATCGTCAGATTCAAAAACCTAGAGTTACTTTAGGCAGTCTGAATGACATCGCGATCGCGATAGTGGCCGCAGTTGGGGCACACGCGATGAGGAAGCTTAACTTCGCCGCACTGAGGGCACACGGAACGTGCGGGAGAAGCGATCTTGTCGTTCTGGCTGCGACGAGCATGGGTACGGGCACGACCAGTCTTACGTTTAGGCACTGCCATGATGTAACTCCTTCTATACTACAGGAAACCCTGAAAATTCAATGAATCACGCAAAGAGACAATTTACCAAAAGGAAAACGAAGTTTCAAGAAAAAGATTAATCGTCAAACGAAAGATTCCTAAGGACCGCAAACGGATTGGTCTCATCGATCTCGGATTCGTGGTCACATGCACAGGGCCCCTCGTTCAAATTGGCGCCGCAACGAGGGCAAAGCCCCTTGCAATCCTCGTCGCACAGAGGGCTGAAGGGCAAGGCAAGCGAAATCGCGCTCAAGAGCAAGGGTTCAAGATCGATGGAGCGATCATCGGAGAGGACCTCGTAATCCTGCGCATCCTCATCGGACGGGTCGGGCTCATGCCCGGGAAGAAGGTAATAGCCCTCCACTTCCCCATCG
>CAVBOO010000095.1:0-4781 GCA_963597045.1 bacterium
CCCCTGGCCCACGCTCGTCATCAACCTCTGCTCCTGCACCATCGCGGGTTGCGTGCTTGCCGCGTCCAGTGCGATGGGCGCGCTCGTCTTCACGGTTCTGAGCATGGGCTTCCTTGGCGGCTTTTCCACCCTCTCGACAATGAACTGCGAGGCGGTAGATCACCTTACGCAAGGGCGAGCAAAAACCGGCATCGCCTACCTCGTCACCACCTATCTAGGCACGCTCGGTGCCGCGGCCATCGGATTCGCGGCCACCACGGGCCTATTAGGGCTGTAAGAGTTCCTTGGAGCCGCGAGAAAGGGCCGCAACCGCCAACTGCAACGACGGCGCACTGTAATCGAGCTTCACGCAACTGGGCTATAATTGAGAACCCGAAAGGCCTCGAACGAACAAGCCGCAAAGCAGGCATGCTTTGAATGGGGTCGCAAGCTCATAGGCCCCGTCATCCGCACAACCCATGCCTACACGAAAGCAGAGGTGCTCGACTATGAACGACCCCAAGCAAAACACCTCTGCCGCACAAAACTCCGAGCAAGACGAAGAACTTAAAGAGCTGCTCGCCATCTTCAGCGCGCTCTCAAGCGCCTATAGCAACGTCTACCTCATCCACGCTAAAAGCGAGAAAATCAGGATCCTCAAACTCGATGGCTACGTCACCACAGGCGTCGAGAAAAACAGCGATACCCTCTACGATTACAACACAGTACAAAAGCAATACGTCTCCGAGCGCGTCCATCCGGACGATCGCGACGCGATGAACGAGGCTATCGGGCTTGCGCGCGTCAAAATCGAGCTCAAAACCAAGATTGAGTACAGCGGCAACTACCGCGTGCTTGAAAACGACGAAGTCCACTACTACCAGTTCAAGTACGTGCGCCCTGAAAACATCGACTACATCGTCGCAGGCTTCCAAAACACCGACGACATCGTTGCCAGGCACTTGAAGCAGGAAAAGAAGCGGCGCGAGATCGAGGAGGCCCATCAACGCGAGCTGGAAGAGCAACTTTCCATCTTCGATGTGCTTTCGCGGAACTACCGCAACGTCTACAAGGCCAACATCAACGACGGCACGGCCGAGATCCTCAAGCTCGCGTCCGATTACGACCTTGAGGAGCTTGTGAAGGTCAAAGGTAAGACCTTTCCCTACGAGCGCATCTTGAACTTCTGGATCATGAACCGCGTGCACCCCGAGGACAAAAAGCGCATTCAAAATCAGCTGAGCGTCGAAAACCTCCGCAAGGTCCTCTCCACGCAGGACGAGTACGCCGGCACCTACCGTAGCCTTGACAACGGCGTCATGCACAACTACCAGTTCTTCGTGGCGAAAATGGACGACGAGGGAACGGTGATCGCAGGCTTCCACATCATCGATGACATCATCGAGGAGCACCTGGAGCAGGAACGCGAGCAGCGTGAAAAGGAAGAAGCCTACCAGCTAAAGCTCATCGAGGCGAAGCAGGACGCCGAGCGCGCGAACCGTGCCAAAACCGATTTCCTTTTGCGCATGAGCCACGACATACGCACGCCCTTGAACGGCATAATGGGCATGCTCGATATCGCCGAGCGCTGCGGCGACGACATCCTGAAACGCGATGACTGCCGCATGAAGATCAAAGAGTCCGCGCAGGTGCTTCTTGAGATCATCAACGAAGTGCTCGACATGAACAAACTCGAATCGGGGAAGGTAACGCTCGAGCATGTTCCCTTCGACATGATCGAAGTCTCGCGAACCACTTACAACGTCATCGCCAAGCAAGCAGAGGAGCACGGCATCGAAATCGTCCAGCTCAACTGCAACATACCGCACCCCAAGCTCGTCGGAAGCCCGGTTCACTACAAGCGCATCGTGACGAACATCCTCTCCAACGCAATTAAATACAACAAGGAAAACGGTAAGATCTACATCACCTGCCGCGAGCTCTCGAGCGACGGCGACACCGCCATCATCCAGTTCATGTGCCGCGATACCGGGATCGGCATGTCAGAGGAGTTCATGCAGCACCTGTTCGACCCCTTCTCGCAGGAAAACGAAACGCCGCGCTCGGAATACGGCGGCACGGGCTTGGGCATGTCCATCGTCAAAAACATCGTCGGCGCCATGGGCGGCACCATAAAGGTTGAAAGCGAAAAAGGAGTCGGCACCACCTTCGAGGTTATCGCGCCTTTCGAAATCGATAGGTCCGAGCCCAAGGAAAATCCCACGCCCAAAACCAAGGAAGAGGCTTCCATCAAGGGACTCAAGATCCTCGTCGCCGAGGACAATGGGCTCAACATGGAAATCAACGAGTTCCTTCTTGGCGAGGAAGGGGCGCAGATTATCAAGGCAAGCAACGGGCAAGAGGCCGTTGAGCTCTTCCTTGAAAGCGAACCTTTCGAGATAGATGCGATCCTAATGGATATCATGATGCCGAAGATGAACGGGCTCGATGCCACGCGGGAGATTCGCCGGGCAAAGCGTCCCGATGCCACCAAGGTGCCCATCATCGCCATGACCGCCAGCGCCTTTGCCGAAGACAGGATCGCAGCCAAGGAAGCAGGCATGAGCGACCATCTTGCCAAGCCCCTGGAATCCAAGCTCGTCGTTCAAGCTATAAGCAAATGCGCGAACGCCTATCGCGCAATCAAACAACGACATAGCCTTTAAAGATTCGCCCTTGAGCCAAGCCGAGGCCTAGGCGAGCCGCGCCCAAAGGCGGCTCAAAGCCTGCGAGCGTCGCTTAGGCAAAAGCCAAGCTGCGCACAGGAACGCCCGCCTTGCCATTAGGCGAGAGCTTAGTCGGCCAAGTCGAACAAGGTCTTCATGTCGGAGTCCTTCATGGGCATGCCCGAGGAAGGCAGGCTCTCCGCGCGGAACTTCTCAACCGAGGCGTCGCTGCCCAGGAACTCCTCGGCCGTGCCGACCATGGTCACGATACGACTACCCTTAGGCGTAAGCGCACGGACGCCCTGCGTGCTCGTGCTAGCCTTCGTCTTCAAAAGCGAGGTATTGAAGTTGATCAGACGACGATCGCTCGAAACCAGAGCGATGTCACGCTCTTCCTTGAGCACCGTGGCAAACAGAAGCTTGCTGCCGCCGTAAATGGCATTCTTCAGCTTTTTGCGGTTGGTCTTGGTGGCATAACCGGCCAAGGCCACGCGTGCAACGCGACCATCCTCGAACACGAAGAGGACATCGGCCTTGTAATCCTCCGGGTCGATGACCCAGATCACGCTCTCGTCGGCGGCCATGCCCAAATCCGTTGCCAAGAACGAACCCAGCTGCGCGGATTTGGTGTCCTCGAACTGAGCCAACTTGCACTTGTACACCTGGCACTGGTCGGTGAACACCAAAAGCTCATGGGTATTGAACGAGGGGAACTCGATGAAGGCCTCGTCGCCGTCCTTGTACTTAAGGGAACTCGCCTTGCGCAGCACGCGATCGGTCAGCTTCTTCAGGTAACCCTGACGCGAGAGCATGACGGTAACCGGGTACTCCTCAACCTCGGGCTCAAGGCTCACCTCGACGATGTCCTCGGGCGACACGAGCCCGGTCTTGCGCGGGGTGACATGCTTTTTGTTCACGGCGGCAAGCTCGTCGCGAATGACCTTCTTGATCTTTTTCTCACTTGAGAGGGTATCGCGCAGCTCGGCGATATCGCCCTCGAGCTTGGCGATGTCCTTCGTGCGGTTGAGGATGTATTCCTCGTTGATGTTGCGCAGCTTGATCTCGGCCACGAACTCGGCCTGAACCTCGTCGATACCGAAGCCGGACATTAGGTTGGGCACAACGTCCACCTCGAGCTTGGTGTTGCGAATGATCGCGATAGCCTTGTCGATATCCAGCAGAATCGCCTCAAGGCCATGCAGCAAATGCAAGCGATCGCTCTTCTTCTTAAGGTCGAAGGAGATGCGACGACGCGTGGACTCGACGCGCCAGGCAACCCACTCACTCAAAATCTGGCGCACGCCCATAACGCGCGGGTAGCCATCTACCAGCACGTTGAAATTGCAGGAGAAGGAATCCTGCAAGGTGGTGGATTTGAACAGCTTCGCCATCAGCTGCTCGGGGTCGACTCCCCTCTTCAAGTCGATGGCGATGCGCAAACCGGAAAGATCGGTCTCGTCACGGATGTCGGCGATCTCGCGCAGCTTGCCTTCCTTGGAAAGCTTGATGATGCGCTCGATGACGATATCGGTCTTGGTGGTGTAGGGAATCTCGTAGACCTCGATGATGCGCTCTTCGGGGATGTAGCGCCAACGCGAGCGAATCTGGAAACTGCCCGTGCCGGTGTTGTAGATGCGCTCCATCTCCTCGCGACGATAGATGATCTCGCCGCCGTGCAAACCTCGTTGAGGTTGAAGCCGCAGATGTCGGAGGCCATGGCAACGCCGATGCCCTTGTTGGCCGAAACCAGGATGTTGGGGAAGGTTGTGGGCAGAAGACGCGGCTCCTTCATGGCGCCGTCGTAGCTGTCCATGAAGTCCACCGGATCCTTGTCGATGTCCTTGAAGATCTCGGCGCAAATGGGCGAAAGCTTGGCCTCGGTGTAGCGGCTGGCCGCATAGGAGAGGTCGCCGGAATAGTACTTGCCGAAGTTGCCCTTGGACTCGACGAAGGGCGTGAGCAGGGCTTCGTTGCCCGTTGCCAGACGCACCATGGTCTCGTAAATGGCGCTATCGCCGTGAGGATTGAGCTTCATAGTCTGTCCAACGATGTTGGCGCTCTTCTGACGCGCACCGTTGAGCAGCCCCATCTTGTACATGGTGTAGAGCAGCTTGCGGTGCGAGGGCTTGAAGCCGT
>CAVBOO010000096.1:0-4705 GCA_963597045.1 bacterium
CGCTCGGGCTTGCTGCAGCCCACGATGGGCGACTCGATACCGCGGGCCCAGTGCCAGGCAAGCGCTACCTGTGCCATGGGGACGCCGTGATCTGCCGCAACTTTGGCCGCGCGCTCGATCACCGGCATATCAATCGTGCGGTCGTGGTCGTACTTGTTGACCATGGTGGTGTCGGTCGTGCCGCGCACGCTGGCGCTCTCCCAGGTTGGGCGGGTAAGATGGCCGCTTGCCAGGGGGCTGTACGGAGTGATGGCCATGTCGTACTGGCGGCAGACGGGGATCATCTCGCGCTCGTCCTCACGGTAGAGCAGGTTGTAGTGGCATTGCATGCTGGTGAACTTGGTCCATCCGTTGCGCTCGGCTGCTACCTGCATATTGTGCAGTTGGTAGGCGTACATGGCGCTGGCTCCGAGGGCCCGCACCTTGCCGGCCCGCACCAGTTTGTCCAGTGCCTCCATGGTCTCTTCGATGGGAGTGTCGTAGTCAAAGCGGTGGATGATGTAGAGGTCCAAGTAGTTGGTTCCCAAGCGCTTCAGGCTGCCTTCGATCTCGCGCTCGATCGCTTTGGCAGAAAGGCCGCCTTCGTTGAAATGGACTTTACTTGCCAGTACCACTTCTTCGCGAGCAATGCCGAGTTTTTTCAGCGCGTGACCAATATATTCCTCGCTCGTTCCAAAGCTGTAGCAGTTGGCCGTGTCGATGAAATTGATGCCCTGGTCGAAGGCTCGTTTGATGACTGCCTGCGTCTCGTCGGGGCCGATGGTCCATTGGTGGAAGTCGGGGCTGGCTTCGCCGAAGCTCATGCCGCCCAGGCAGAGTTTGGATATCCTGATGCCGGAGTGCCCGAGGGTGGTGTATTGCATGATCATTCCTTATGCTCGAGGTTTCCTTGTGCCTTAAACGGTAGGAGTGGTGCTGCGCAATGTAAAATACCTATAGCAACTACTTGTGTATGCATATTGCGAATGCTAAAGAAGGATCGGGAGGAAAGCATGGAGCTTCGAACGCTGCGTTACTTCCTTGCGGTGGCGCGCGAGGAGAACATGACCGAGGCGGCCAATGTGCTGCATGTCACACAGCCGACGCTTTCGCGCCAGATTGCCGATCTGGAGCGGGAATTGGGCGTGATGCTGTTCGAGCGAACAAACCGGTCGTGCACTCTTACGGGCGAGGGCATGCGCTTGCGCCAGCGCGCCGAGGAGATCATCTCGCTGGTGGAGCGGGCGGAATCCGAGCTAACCGACGACGCGGGCGAGCTTGAGGGAACGATTCGCATCGGCGCGGGGGAAACGCAGGCCATGAGCTTCGTGCTGCAGGCCTTCGCCAGCCTTCATAGGGATCACCCAGGTGTGACGGTGGAGCTCTACACCGGCAACGCCGATGCGGTGGAGGAGCGCTTGGAGCGCGGGTTGCTTGATTTCGCCCTGCTCATCGAACCGGTTAACCTGGATAAGTATGAGTGGCTGCGCATGCCTGGTGTCGATAGGGTGGGCGTTGCCGTTTCAGCTCAAAGCGAATGGGCCAAGCTTGAAGGGGTGACGCCGGCCGACGTGATGCGCATGCCTTTGCTGTTGAGTTCTCGTACGACGAACAAGGCTGTCGATCTTGAGGCCTGGTCGCAAGGTGCGCTTGCAGCTGAGGATCTGGACGTGGTAGGTCGTTTCGATTTGTTGGGCAATGCAGCCCATCTGGTGCGCACGGGCGAGGTTTGCGCCATGGGGATCGATCACTTGTTGCAGTTGGAGGGAAGCGATTTGCGTTTCGTTCCGCTTGATCCGCCGCTCTCGATCGGGTCGTTCTTGGTTTGGAAGAAGTACCGCTTGCGTGGCCGAGCCTGCGAAGAGCTCATAAGGCGGCTCCAGGTAAGGGTGAATGAGGTTCTGTGATCGCCCGAGCAAGCCTGGGTTTTTGTGCTAACAGGTCGGGGTTTGCTTTCGTTACCTTGGGTAGCGAGGTCTCATGAGCACGCCCGATGTACCTGCTTTCAGGAGCGCCTTGCCGCCTGGCTTTGCCGTCTAATGGCTCGGTCGCGTCGTTGCCGTCCAGCGGCGCGGGTTGGTGTCATCGGGCGCAAGCCCAGCCAAAATCTCCTGATAATGAGCGACCTTCCCGTCCATGTATGCGAGGGTCGCTTTAGCCTCTTCCAGGCGTTTCTTAGCCTGCTCGCGTTGCTTGAGGATAATGTCGTAGCGCGCCTGCAGATTCTCCTGCGACTCGGGCAACAGGCAAAGACGGCAGTACTCCTGAATGTCATCGATCGACGCCCCGCAGCCTTTAAGGCATTTGATCCCCTGCATCCAATTGACTGATTCCTCGGTGAAGACGCGGCGGTTGGCGGCATCGCGCTCGCACGGCAACAGGCCGCGATCGGTGTAAAAACGCAGCGTGTGCTCGGTAACGTCGAACATCTGGGCCATCTGCTTGATTGTGTAGTGCATGGTCGCCTCAACTTTCTTCTTGACTTCGAGTTACACGAACTTGTTAGCGTTTCTCTAGGTTAAGGGCTCAGACCACACGTTTCAATCACAGGAGGAAGCAACATGGACTATCAGACTTTGAACAACGGGGTGAAGATGCCGCTCGTGGGATTCGGCACCTTCATGCTCAACGGGCAAGAATGCGCCGATGCAGTGACAACGGCTATCGACGCCGGCTACCGCATGATCGACACGGCGGAGGCCTATGGCAACGAAGAGGCCGTTGGCGAGGGCGTCCGCAAAAGCGGCCTCGACCGAGGCGAGCTGTTCATCGTCACAAAGGTGAACTTCACGTCCTACGAGCACGCTAGGCAGGCAGTGGGGCACTCGTTGGAGGGGCTTCAGACCGACTACGTTGACCTGCTGCTTCTGCACTGGCCCTTCGCCAACCGCTATGCTGCGTGGCGCGAGCTCGAGGGCCTGCTTGCCCAGGGCAAAGCGCGGGCCATTGGCGTGTCGAACTTCGAGCCCGATCAGTTGCTCGACCTCATCGCCTACAACGAGGTCGTCCCGGCCGTCAACCAAATCGAAACCAATCTCCATTGCCGGCGAAACGCCGAGCGCGCCTGGATGAGCAAAAAGAACGTGGCCGTCATGGCTTACGCGCCGCTTGGTCAGGGGAACCGCGCTCAGATGTTCACTGAGCCCGCGGTGCTCGCCTTAGCTGAAAAGCACGGCAAAACACCGGCGCAGATCATGCTGCGCTACCTCACGCAGCTGGGTATCTCGGTAATTCCGCGCAGCGCAAACCCCGCACACATCAAGGAGAATCTCGAGTTGTTCGACTTCACGCTAAGCGCCGAAGAGTTAGCGACGCTCGCCGCCTTGGATAAGCGCCAGCCCATGATCGGTAAGCCCGAGGACCCGGAGTTCGTCGAGTTCTCGCAAACCTGGTAGGGAGTGGCGCGAGCACGGACGCGGACAAGCCCCTCGTGAAGGCAATAACGGGTCTGGCCCCCTCTCCAGGACTCCGACCTTCCCTATTTGAACAAACTCCCGTCTGCGGCCCCTTGCGCGTCGCGGGAATAGCAGAATCAAGGGATAGGCAAGTTGTAATTGGAAAATATCGGGGGTCCTCTATGGGGTTTCTGCAGTGAACTGCGTCCGCCGGTTTTGATCGCGCTCGCGCTGCTGTTTGCAGCCGGCGTTGTCGTCGCCGCGCTGCCCGCGTACGCTTACGCGGACGATGTGAAGGCGCATTATGCTCAAGGAGCATGAGAGAAGCTGCGCCGAGCTAATTTAGCCTTACGGAGTATGTCGAGGGCGGTTCGTATGGCGCGCCCGCATGCCAGAAGCGAGCGCCACGTCGATGGAAGCCGCGTCCGCGCCAAACTCAGCGCAAGCCCTTCTATGCCAAGCTTGGCAATCGGGGACGGCAAGACGCCCACCGACCTACGAGGTAATTGCTGCGGTCACCGTGTAAAATCGGGTTATCTGATGAAAATAATTCCGCATTTTGCTGGGGGTATGCGCTATGGCAAAAGAATCAGCTGCGATGAAAGTTGATTTCAAGAAGCTCACCGAGCATATCTTGGATTCCTATCTGAATTCCGACTCTGAAGCAAATGCGGAACTTCTGAATTTGCTTGACGAGAGCATGAGCGTGATAGGAACCGGCAAGCAGGAGTTCTTTAGAAATCTGCAGGAGTTTTCGCAGGCCTTCGTGTTCGATGTTGGGCAGCGCGAAAAGGTCAGGTTTACGTGGTCGGATTTTGCTTTGGAAGAGCAGGAACTCGATGAAAAGCACGTGCTGATCTATGGGTCGGTGCTGATTCTTGGGACTTTTCCCGATGGCAATACCAACATCAATATGGACAGCAGGTTCACGGTTCTTTATGGACTTGCAGGCGACACCTGGAAGGTCCTCCATATCCATCATTCCGTTCCGGACAAGGACCAGCTGCAAGGTGAAGAGTTTCCGAAAACGCTAGGACGTCAGGTTGATGCGATGCACGAGATCATTGCGGCATCGAAGATGGGGGTATGGACCATCCATCTGCTTGACGGGCAAGCCCCGAGGATGGAAGCCGACGACCTTATGCTGGGGCTTCTTGGGGTTGCAGGCAAGAATTTGACGCCTGAAGAGCTCTACGATGCGTGGTTTGCAAACATCGCCCCCGATTCGCTGCAGTCGGTTTTGCGCAGTGTTGAAAAAATGGAGGAAGAGGGGCGCGACGAGAACACCTATCTCTGGAGGCACCCCGTTCTGGGCGAGAGGTACGTGCGCT
>CAVBOO010000097.1:0-4667 GCA_963597045.1 bacterium
AACCTCCCCCTTAACATGGCGCAGTTAGGTGCGTGTGGGGGAAGCCCGACCGCTCGAGCCTTCTAACGCAAAAAGGCCCCGCCGGAGCGGAGCCTTTTGGATGCGAAAATCGCTGTTCGCAAGCCTTTGAATTTTGCGGGTCTGCCAGGCGGACGCAAGTCCAAATGGCAAGCGACAAATCCTAGCGCTTGGAGAACTGGGGGCGCTTGCGGGCCTTCTTGAGGCCGTACTTCTTGCGCTCGACCATACGAGAGTCGCGGGTCAGATAGCCAGCCTTCTTGAGCTCGGCACGGTAGTCGCCAGCCTCAAGGAGAGCACGAGCGATGCCGTGACGCAGAGCGCCAGCCTGACCGGAAACGCCGCCGCCATTGCAGCGAGCGATGACGTCGAAGGCACCCTTGGTGTCGGTGACGTCGAAGGGAGTGGTTGCATAATCGACCAGAGCCTGACGACCGAAGAACTCACGAGCCTCACGACCGTTGACGGTTACCTTGCCGGTACCGGGAACGATGCGGACACGAGCGACGGCGTTCTTGCGACGGCCGGTGCCGTAGTAAATTGCTTCGCCTGCCATTTAGTTCTCCTCCATCTTGATCTCGCGGGGCTGCTGTGCTGCATGAGGATGCTCGGGGCCAGCGTAGACCTTGAGCTTCTTGAACATTGCACGGCCAAGAGTGTTTTTGGGAAGCATGCCCTTAACTGCGTGCTCGATGACGCGGGTAGGGTGCTTTTCCATGGCTTCGCGGAAGGTCTCGCACTTCAGGCCACCGGGGTAACCGGAGTGACGATAGTATTCCTTGGAGTTAGCCTTGTTGCCCGAAAGCTTGATCTTGTCGGCGTTGATGATGACGACGAAGTCACCGGTGTCGACATGCGGGGTGTAGGTGGGCTTATGCTTGCCCTTAAGGATGGTAGCGGCCTTGACGGCGACGCGACCGAGGACCAGGTCCTCTGCGTCGATCAGGACCCACTCGCGCTTAACCTCACCGGGCTTTGCGTAATAAGTCTTCACGTAAATCCTCCACTAGTTGCTTGAGCGTCCGGTTGAAGCTAATGGACGCTCACTGTGTCTTTTCTCAAAAGTTGCTTTTCACTGCGGAGTCGCGGTTTCCTACGCCGCTGCACCAGGACCACCTGCCAGGCTTGGGCTTGCTGCGCGGACTGGACTTTGCGCAGGGCTTTTGACCGGCATACTTTGCTGGGGTCCGCACCGATCGGCGGTTACGGGGCTCTTGAAAGCAGACTAGGATATTTTACGCCCCTCATACGGCGCTTGCAATGAATTTTTGTGTTGAAGAAATGGAATTATGCGGCCGCTACCACTTCTTCACTTTGTTGCCGGAAAGCTTGGCCTTCACCTTTTTGGCCTTTTTGATGCCGTTTTTCTTCTTGTGCACCTGCACGGTGTTCTTCTTCACCTTGGCTTTATTGGCCTTGCTGCCCAGGTAAATGCCGTACTTCTTGGCCTTGGTGATTTTGTTCTTGGAGATGGTGGTCGCTTTGGACTTGCCGCTGGTGCAGATGCCCGCCTTCTTGGCCTGGCTCACGGTGTTCTTGGAGATCGAGGCCACCTTGGCGCTACCCGAGGTCAGGATGCCATAGCTGCCGGGCGAAGTGATGCGGTTGCTGGTGATGCTTGAAACCTTGCCCTTGATGTAGAGGCCGTACTTCTTGACGGAGGAAATGCTGTTGTTTGCAATAGAGCCAACCGAGGTTGCGGTTACGTAAATGCCGTACTTCTTGGAGCTAGCAACGGTATTGCGGTTCAACGACGAAGGCTTGGCACTAGAAGTGGCGCAGATAGAGCCGAATGCCGAGTTCTTTATGGTGTTGTTCTCGATCACGGTTGAGGTGGCCGCCTCGCGCACGTAAATGCCCGCATAGCAGCCGTTCAAGGTGTTGTTTTTAATAACGGCGTTTTTAGCATGGAACACATGGATACCGCGTTGGAAATAACCGGTGATGGTGTTGCCCGTCACCGTCACGTTATCCAAACCGCCGACGTTGATGCCATGGCGCAACAGCTTGTCGGACGCACTGCCCGTGATGGTGTTGTTGGTTATCTTGATGTTGCTTGAGTTCTTATAGCGCGAATCGCTGCTCCAATGATGCTGCCCAAGCGCACTGGCGATGTTGTAGAACTTGCAGCCGTTAACGGTGATGTTCTGACAGTTGGTGCCGTCGATCAAGGTTCCGCTCGCCCACTTATCGCTTGCCTTGTTTGGGTCGGACAACTTGCTGGTGTTATCGGCCCAGCACGAATCGAGCTGGATGCACTCGCGGCCGTAATCGCGGTCTTTCTCGTAGCCTTTCAGGCGGCGAAAGCCCGTAAAAGAGCATCCGGAAATAGTGCCATTCTTAACACCCACAAACTCTAGGTGATGCGCGCCGTACACGTTTTTGAAAGTAACACCCGTCACTTTGACGTTCTGGGCATGATCGAAACGAACCAGATCGCCGGTGTCGGTTGCCGCAGCGATGTTGCCGCCATCGATTGTGGCGGAGCCATGACCTTCGATAGTGATGTTGCTGGACAGGTTGTAGCCGCCAATGTTATGCCAAGTAGGGTCGCTAATTCCTTGATCCTGAAGCTTTTGCTTCACGGCCTTGGGCAGGGACCCGTGGTTGTAAATAAGCCCATAGTTGACATAAGGAGCCCCTGTAGTGCCGTCCTCGTTTATGCGGTTTCCGTCAGGACGAATAAGCGTCACGCCATCTTCCAAGATGAGTTTGGTGTTGGAGTACATTTGAAGGCTACGTTTGATGACGTATGTACCCTTTTTCACCACGACAACCGTAGACTCATCGGAAGAAGCATCCTGCGCCTTCCTCAACTTGGCCCAAATGTCGTTACCGCTTTCACTAGAGCCTTTGATGCCCTTGTACTCATAATTGTCGAAACTATCCTGTGTTACCACATATTCATCCGCATAAGCCGAAACAGGCACAACGCAGACAAACAAGTACAGCGCACAAAGAAAAACGAGAGCCGCCGCAATAGCAAAGCTCCCTTTCGCAACATGTATGGTTTTGCTTGAAGCTAACAGCTTATTCATCTTTGTCTTCTTCCTTGGCTTTATGTAAGCGCGGCAAATGAGGGCGCCGCGCACGAGGTGCGTAATGGTGCATAAGCGCCGGCTGCAGCAGCTTAAGCTTGACGATGCCGAAAACGGTCAGCCCGGCCACCACGATGAAGGCGAAAATGCGCACAGGTCCGTCGAACTCCATCATAACAAGCGCACAAATAGCCAAAGCCGCAGTCCAGGCCCACATTATGAGAACGGTCACCCGTTGGCTGTAACCGGCCTGCATAAGGCGATGATGGATGTGACCTTTGTCGGCCTCGCCAATAGGACGATGCGCGCGCTTGCGGCGGATGATCGCAATTGCGGTGTCCATGATGGGCACGCCCGCAGCTAAAACCGGCACCAAAAGCGAGACGAGCATGGCGGTGCGCGCGCTGCCGAAAAGCGAGATGATGCCGAGCATGAACCCGAGCGTCAAGGCTCCGGAGTCGCCCATGAAAATGCTTGCAGGGTGGAAATTGAAGCGCAGGAAGCCGACGCAGGCGCCCAGCAATATGACCGAGAGCATGGCTGCCGCAAGCGCGTTGGTTACCACGCACAGAATGAAAATGGTGATGGCCGATATGGAAGTGATGCCAGCGGCAAGACCGTCCAGACCGTCGATCAGGTTGATGACGTTGGCAAAGGCCACCAGGTAGAACACCGTGATGGGATAGCTCAACCAGCCAAGCTCGACATAGCCGCCGCCGGGAAGCGGGCTGTGGAAGCTCGAAAGGAGCAAGCCCGATGCCGCCACGATGCAGGCAGCGATGATCTGACCCGCAAGCTTCGGCTTAGGCTTGAGCTCGACGATATCATCCACCACGCCGACGACGAAAATGGCGCCAACGCCCACGGCAACACCGATCATGTTGACGTTCCATTCGTTGCGGAACTTCAAAAAGTCGTTATGCCAGCCAAGCACATACACGCCGAGCACGTAGACCATAAGGGCGATAAGCATAGCGCCGACCATGGCAACGCCGCCAAGGCGCGGGATGGGTTTCTTGTTAACGCGACGGGCGCTCGGATAATCGACCGCGTCGACCTTGCGGGCCAAATCCGATACGCAGGGCACCAAAAGCAAGGTCGCCAAAACGGCCACCAAAAAAAGAATTGCCCACTCGATCCAAACCATGAAAAGTACCGAACTACTTGCCTTCGCCCTTAACGGACTCTTTGGCGCCCTCGGCAAGAAGGCCCTGAGATGCCTCGTAGAACGCGATGGCCTCGTTGATGGTGCCGTCGAACATCTTGGTGCCATGATCGAGCACGATGCCACGCGAGCAGAACTCGCGCGCCGCCGTGGAGCTATGCGTGACGAACAAGACGGTGACGTCGTTGTCGGCCATGATCTGGCGAATACGCTGCATGCACTTTTGTTTGAACTTCTTGTCGCCGACCGACAGAGCCTCGTCGACGACCAGGATCTCGGGGTCGGTTGAAACGGCGAAGCCGAAGCCAAGGCGCGCCTTCATGCCGCTTGAGTAGTTGCGCAGGGGCTGATCGATGTAGCGGCCCAGATCGGCGAACTCGACAACCTTGGGTTCCATGAGCTTGATCTGTTCTTCGGTTAAGCCCATGGCGTAGCCGCGCATGTAG
>CAVBOO010000098.1:0-3694 GCA_963597045.1 bacterium
CGTGGAGAAGATACAAAAATCCGATTATGACCACGGTGGCGACAACGTAAAGCAAGATGCCATGGCCATCGTGCTTGAGTTCCTTTTTCACGTTTTCCTTGCGCTCGACCTTGTTCGGATCTTTCTTGGTACCGCGCGCAGCAGCCTTAGCGGCAGAGCCTTTCTTGGCCATCTTCTATTTCCCCTCTTCCTCAAGCATGCCGAGCAGCCCCTCCTCGCGGGAAAGCTGACGCTCTTCGCGGATCTTGGCGACAATCGGGTCGACCTCCTGCAAAGGAACGCCTAGATAAGTAGCGATCTTGTAGGCAGGAAGCTCTTTGTCCTCAACCATGCGCAAGATGATCTCATTGATGTCGAAATGCATGGCGTGCTCCTATCTCGTGTTTAAAACGCGTTTAGACGGCTCCACTCAAAGGCTTGCAAAGCATTAAGGCCTAAACAAAGGCGCATGCAAGGAAAGCACAATCAAGCAGCAGAGAAGCCGCCTCTACATAAAAGTAGGCTAGCATATCTGCCACTTTCGACCAGCAAGCGGCAATCAAAACCGAACATGAACATATTCACCATGCGCTCCCCTACCGCCCACCGGCAGAATTCATCAACGATTAACCGTATCGAAACAAATATAGGTAAAGTTTTAGGCGCTGATTATCCAACGAAGCCTCTGGAACGAAAAGATTTTCACTCCCTGGCATAGGCTAAAACTCTGTTGCCTTGTTTTAGCGTGCGCCAAATCCGACTTCTTCTTGAACCTGAGGTGGAGGACACTCTGGAGAAGCCCGTTCAGTCGGGTGCCGAAGGGGACAAACCGAAGCCTACGCGAACAACGCACGTGCTTCCCATAAATCTCTCAGGCAAAAGGACAGAGGCAGCGTGCTCCATCTCTTGGACGCACCGCATGCCAGCATCCCACTCCTCCAGGGTTCCGACGACCCCCTACAAGGAGGAACCCAAATCATGGAGCAACAACTCTACGAAATCGTAACCACCATCAATGGTTACCTATCCAACTACGTGCTGCTATTCCTACTTATCGGCACTGGTTTGTTCTTCACCATCCGCACGCGCTTCGCACAGGTAAGGTACTTCGTCGCCGGCATTAAGAGCGTCTTCGGCGGATTCAACCTCAACGGCGGCAAGCAGGAAGGCGGCATCTCCTCCTTCCAGGCGCTCGCAACCGCAATCGGCGCACAGGTCGGCACCGGCAACATCGTCGGCGCTTGCGGCGCCATCCTCATCGGCGGCCCTGGCGCCATCTTCTGGATGTGGGTCATTGCCTTCCTGGGCATGTCCACCAACTACGCTGAGGCAGTTTTGGCGCAGCTCACGAAGAAGGTGGACGAGAACGGCAATGTCCACGGCGGTCCCGTTTACTACATCACCACCGCCTTCAAGGGTGCCTTCGGCAAGTTCTTGGCCGGCTTCTTCGCGGTAGCGATCATCTTGGCACTGGGCTTCATGGGCTGCATGGTTCAGTCCAACTCCATCGCATCCACCTGCGAAACCGCTTTCGGCATTCCCACTTGGGCAATCGGCATCGCGATCGTCATCGTCGCCGGCTTCATCTTCCTCGGCGGCGTCGACCGTATCGCTTCCGTTACCGAAAAGGTCGTCCCCATCATGGCTATCCTCTACATCGTGGGCGGCCTGGTCGTGCTGATCATGAACGCAGCCAACGTTCCCGCTGCATTCGGCCTCATCTTCAGCTGCGCATTCAATCCTCAGGCCGAGGTCGGCGGCGTCACCTTCGGCATCATCGCCGCCCTTACCCAGGGTGCAAAGCGCGGCCTGTTCTCCAACGAGGCCGGCATGGGTTCTACCCCCCACGCACACGCACTTGCCAACGTTAAGAACCCCCACGACCAGGGCATCGTCGCCATCGTCGCCGTCTTCATCGACACCTTCGTCGTCGTTTCCATCACGGCACTCGTGGTCATCTCCGTCCTGTTCGTAGGTGACGGCGCCTTGGCGCAGGGCGCTTGGGACGGCATTGATAAGACCAACGCAGCTCAGATCGCCTTCGGCGCCTTCATGGGCGAGGGCCTTGGCTCCGCATTCGTCGCAATCTGCCTGCTCTTCTTCGCCTTCTCGACCATCATCTCTTGGAACCTTTTCGCAAAGGTCAACGTCAACTACCTGTTCGGCCGCAAGGCGCTTAAGCCCTTCAGCCTCCTGGCGCTGGTCTTCATCTTCATCGGCTGTATCCTTTCCAACGATCTTGTTTGGGAGCTCGCCGACATGTTCAACCAGCTGATGGTCCTGCCCAACGTCATCGCGCTCTTCGCTCTTTCCGGCAGCGTGGCAGCAGTTGCCAAGCTTGGCCCCAACTTCGTGAAGGAAGACCACGCCCCTGCAGGCGACGACCAGTCCTTCGTACGCGAGCTCGACGACTTGTCCAAACAGCTTCACTAAGAACCACCCGAGCGCGCTCGTTCCCCTTCAGGCGCGCGAACCCTAAACTTGGTGCGCAAATCCCCAAACATGCGCACCGCCCGCAGATGGAACCCGTGGGAATACCGGCAATACAGCTAGTATTTAAGGCAACACCACGAGAGACCACTTGCGAACATGCTGGAACCGCTCTCTTCCCCAAGAGCGGTTCCTCTTTTTTTTCGCGCCAAAGTGCAAAGGAGCCCCGTTGATGGACGCCAAGCAAAAACACATCGTTGCCCACGCGGTCAAGATGAATCGCATCGAGCGAGGCTTGAGCATCGATGAGCTGGCAAGCATGTCCGGCCTGAGCCCCGACGACCTAGACGCGATCGAATGCGAGGAATATCCCCTTACCGGAGTCCAGGTAAACGCTATCGCGGACGCCCTGGGCGTCGCCAATTGGGTCCTAATGGTTTAAGAGACGTCGCAAAGAATCCAACAACGCTGAAAGGAAGCAGAATGACCGAAGAAAACTTGCGCCTAGCCATGGCCGAAGCAGTGGACAAGGTTCACCAAGGCAATCCCATGGCTCCCTCCATCACCAACTTCGTCACCATCGACTTCGTCGCCAACGCTCAGCTGGCCGTTGGCGGTTCGGCGGCCATGGTATACCTCCCCGACGAAGGTGAGCTTCTTGCCGGCGGGCAGGCAATGTATTTGAACATGGGTACCTTGATGCCCGTATACGAGGAAACCATTCCGCGCACCGCTAAAGCTCTTCATGCGCACAAGACCCCCTGGGTGCTTGACCCCGTTGGCTTAGGCATCGGCAGCCTTCGCTCCAAGCTTCTGCTCGACTGCAAAGATTGCAAACCAACTATCATCCGCTGCAATGCATCGGAGGCCATCGCGCTCGCCGAGCACTGGGGATTGATCGAACATCAGGAATCCGGTGTTCGCGGAGTTGACTCCACCGATTCCGTCGAGTCCGCCGAACGTGCCGCATGCGCGCTCGCCACCTTCACGGGCGGCGCGGTTGCCGTCAGCGGCGAACGCGACCTGGTAACCAACGGCAAGCTGGTTGCCTACGTGCAGGGAGGCTCCGAGCTTATGACGCTGGTCACCGGCTCCGGTTGCGCCCTTGGTGGCGTTGCTGCCGTTTACGCTGCGGTGGCCGACCCCTTTGTGGCCGCCATGTGCGCAACTGCCGTGTTCGATCTGGCGGGCATCCGCGGCGCGATGAATGCCCACGGGCCGGCAAGCTTCAAGGTGCAGTTCATCGATGCGCTCTACAACGCAAGCGCCAACGATATCGCTAACG
>CAVBOO010000098.1:3704-4643 GCA_963597045.1 bacterium
TTCACCTTGAAAGAAGCCTAGATGAACACCCTGATTGCCGTTGCAATAGCACCTTTCGGCGTAGGCGATGAGCTGAGCACCGAGGTTGCCGAAGTGGTAAAGATCATACGCGAAAGCGGCTTGCCCAACAAAACCTATTCGATGTTCACCGAGATCGAAGGTGAATGGGACGAGGTTATGGACGTGGTGAAACGCGCAAGCTACGTCCTGGCCGAAAAGGGCATCCGCACCGAGATCATCCTTAAGGCGGACATCCGCCCTGGACACCTGGACACCATGACCAAGAAAGTCGAATCCATCGATCGGATTCTTGGCGATCAGGCCTAGCCATCGTACATGAACAACTCCGCCCGAAAATAAACCGCCTCCCAATTCTTGAGCAAGAGAACTGGGAGGCGGTTCCAACAATCCAAGCGGAGCTATTTAAAAGACGCTAACTGCTCGATAAATCTTGGAAGCCTAGTTGGGCACCTGAGATTCATCGAGTTTTTTATCCCAAGGAAGCAAAACCCCATCGGTAGACGGTGTGATGAAGAAAGCGGCAAGCTTAACCTTCCCCAACGCCCCCCTGCTTGCACCCGACTCCTTAAGCAGTCGCCGATACTCAGGGAAAATCGTCAACCTGTTTTGCGCAAAACCCAAAGGCGTGAGCCCCTGATGAAGAAGGCTGCCGGGACGGTCGAGGTAGTAATACAAGGGCTCACCAACGACGAAGACGTGCTTAACGTGGCTTAGGAACTGCGTCATCATCAAGTGATCTTCGCCATAGCGAACCGTCTCATCAAGGCGCAGGCCGTAGCCCTCGAAAATAGAGCGCTTCATAAGCTTGTTCCACGAAACCGCGTAAAAGAAGTCCGAAGGCCGCACCGACATGCCCCGCACGTACTCATCGCGCGTGATAAGGGAATTACGGCCACGCCCCTTCACGTGGTAGCGCCC
>CAVBOO010000099.1:0-4596 GCA_963597045.1 bacterium
CTGCTTGGCGATGCCCACATTGAACAGGCGGTCGGCATAGCCGGCCTCGGCGAACTTCTTCGTGGTGGTGGAACCGGTGAGGTCGGCGTCGACGGCGACGATGGGCATGCCCTCGCCCGCCAGCTCGGCCAAGGTCTCGCCGTAAGCGGCTCGGGTGGCCTTCTTCTCGAGCATCTGCTCGGCACTAGCAAGCTTAACCATTAGTTTGTCTCTCCTTCGATTTCCGCCAATGCGATCTTAGTTTGCTCGTCGTTGGGAGCCTTACCATGCCAACCGGCCTGGCCCTCCATGAAACTGACACCCTTGCCCTTGGTGGTGGTGGCAACAACCAGCTTGGGCTCAGCGCTCGTGCTTGCCTTCAGGCTCGAGAAAAGCTCGATCAACGCCTGGATGTCATGACCGTCGACCTCGTGGACCTCCCAGCCGAACGCAGCGAACTTCGCGCCCAAGGTGCCGGTTTGGCAAACGTCGTGAGTATGGCCGTCGATTTGAAGATCATTGGAATCGACGATGGCGATAAGATTGCCGAGCTTCTGATGGGCGGCGAAAGTCGCAGCCTCCCAAACCTGGCCTTCCTGGCACTCGCCGTCACCCATCAAAGTGAAAACGGCATTGGGCTTTTCGTCGAGCTTGAAGCCCGCTGCCACGCCTGCAGCGATGGAAAGACCCTGACCAAGCGAGCCGGTGGACACCTCCACGCAAGGCAAAAGATTGGAATCGGGATGACCCTGAAGTCGAGTGCCGAGCTTGCGCAGGGTTTTGAGCTCCTCCACCGGGAAATATCCGGCTTCGGCAAGCGTTGCATACAGGGCAGGGGCAGCATGGCCCTTCGACATGATGAAGATATCGCGCGCCGAGTCTTTAGGATTGGAGGGATCGTGAGCAAGCACCCCACCAAAATACAGGGATGCCATGATGTCGGTGCAGGAGAGCGACCCGCCGGGATGCCCGCTTTTCGCCTCGTGGACCATCTCGATGATATCGCGGCGAATGGCCTTGGCCTTTGCCTGAGCCTCTTGTTGAGCCATGATGTCCTTCCAATCGTTGCTTCTTGGCTGATTGTTCAAAATGAAAGCCTCTATTGCGAGGCCTTCCAACGATGATAGCCGATGACGAACTCGTCAATATCTCCGTCAAGGGCGGCATCGACGTTGCTGCTTTCAATGTTACTACGTGTGTCTTTCACGAGTCGATACGGATAGAGCACGTAGTTGCGAATCTGACTGCCGAACGAGTTGGCCATAACCTCGCCGCGCAGCTCGTCGATCTCATCGGCGCGCTTCTGCTGCTCGAGCTCGTAGAGCTTCGCCTTCAACACGCGAAGGGCGGCCTCCTTGTTCTGAAGCTGGGACTTCTCGTTTTGGCAGGTGACCACGATGCCCGTGGGGACATGAGTCAGGCGGACGGCGGAGTCGGTCGTGTTGACGCACTGGCCGCCAGGACCACTTGAACGGTACACGTCCACGCGAACATCGGCCATGTTCAGGTCGACCTCGATGTCATCGGGCAGAACGGGCAAAACCTCAACGGCGCCGAAGGTGGTCTGGCGACGCCCCTTGGCATCTGTTGGGCTGATACGCACAAGGCGATGCACGCCGTTCTCGCTGCGGAGCATACCGTAGGCGTTGTGCCCCTCAACCTGGAAGGACGCGCGGTCGAGGCCGATGCCCTCACCGGGCACAACATCGAGCGGACGAACCTTCCAACCCTTCTTCTCGCAATAGCGCGTGAGCATGCGGTAGAGCATCTCGGTCCAGTCTTGCGCCTCCAGGCCGCCCTGACCGGGATTGATGGTGACGATGGCATCGCCCGAATCGAATTCGCCGGAAAACCACGAGACAATCTCCAAGTCGTCTAGCTTGGGCTCGAGCGCCTTGAGGGCCTCTTCGGCCTCCGATTCGAATTCCGGATCTTCTTTAGCAAGTTCCAAAGCAGTGCGTGCATCGTCGAGCATCGAAGAGGCCGATTCGTAATCGGCGATGACTGCACGAAGGTTGCTCGCCTGCTTGGAAACCGACTGAGCACGAGTGCTGTCGTTCCAGAAATCGGGCTTGGCTATCTCGGCATCGAGCTTTGCGAGCTCAGCCTGCTTTTCGTCGATATGCAGGTAGGCATGCGCATCCGCGACACGCGCTGCCAGCTCCTCCAGGTTTTTAGCGTCAACCATTGTTCAGGCCAAGCCTAGGAACGAGGTGCGCCGTGGCACTTCTTGAATTTTTTGCCCGAGCCGCAAGGGCAAGGATCGTTACGACCAACGTTGGCGTAAGGATCGTTGGGGTCCTTGACGATGGGCGCGGTCTTCTTGGGGGTCTCGTTGGGAACCTCGCCGGCCTGGCTGTCGAGCTCTTGAGTGGCATCGCGCGTCAAGTTCTCCTCGGGGTTCGAGTAGCTCATCTTGCGGGACTCGAACTCGTCTTCGGGCTCGGGCTCGTTCACGCTGACCACGATGGGAGCACGGAGCAGGAAACGAAGGAAATCCTCGTAAATACCAGAGGAAAGGCTAGCGAACATGCGGTGCGCTTCCTCGCGATACTCGGTCAGGGGATCACGCTGGCCGTAGGCGCGCAGGCCGATGGAGGACTTAAGGTAATCCATCTCCTGCAAATGAGCCATCCAGCGCGTGTCGATGAAACGAAGCATGATCTGAGATTGGACAGCCCCGAACAAAGGCCCGACCTGCTCGGCCTTGGCGTCGTAGAGGTCTTGCAGATGCTCCTCGATGACCTGCGCAAGCTGATAGACGTTGTCGTCGTGCTCGATGTTGGCGACGACGAAATCGGAATCGTCGGTCATCTCCATGAGCCAAGCGTTCAAGCCCTCGACGTTCCAATCGTCGGCAGCCTGCTTGACCTCGCAGTTCTCGAAAACGTGATCTTCAACTGCATCGTGGATGATCTCGGGGATCTTCTCGGTAAGGTCCTTGCCGTCCAAGATGGCGTTGCGCTCGGCGTAGATGGCCTTGCGCTGCAGGTTCATGACGTCGTCGTACTCAAGAACATGCTTACGAGCAGCGAAGTTCATGGTCTCGACCTGGCGCTGAGCGTTTTCGATCGCCTTGGTGACCATGCCGTTCTCGATCGGCATGTCGTCGGGCATGTCGGTCTTTTCCATCAGCTTGGCAATGGAATCCATGCGGTTGCCGCCGAACAGGCGCATGATCTCGTCTTCGAGGGAGAGGTAGAACTGGGTGCAGCCAGGATCGCCCTGACGACCGGAACGGCCGCGCAGCTGATTGTCGATACGACGGCTCTCATGGCGCTCGGTGCCCATGACGCACAAGCCGCCCGCGGCGATGACCTTATCGTGCTCCGACTTAGTAATTTCCTCGGCACGTTTGCGCGCCTCGGCGATCTGCTCGGCGGTAGGTTCGGCGTCCTCGGGGAGCCTCTCGATCAGGAAATCACGGGTAAGCTCGTAAGGGTTGCCGCCGAGCAAGATGTCGGTACCACGGCCAGCCATGTTGGTGGCGATGGTGACGGCGCCGTAACGACCCGCCTGAGCAACGATGGAAGCCTCGCGCTCATGATTCTTCGCGTTCAAGACCTCGTGCTTGATGCCGCGCTTGGAAAGGGCGTGCGACAAGCGCTCGGAGCTTTCGATCGAAACCGTGCCGACCAGAACCGGCTGACCCTTCTCGTGGCAGGAAATGATGTCTTTGGCAACCGCGTCGAACTTCGCATCGATCGTACGGTAGATGACGTCGTTGTTGTCGCGACGGATAACGGGCTTGTTAGGCGGAATAGCCTGAACCTCAAGCTTGTAGATCTGACGGAACTCGGAGTCCTCGGTCATAGCGGTACCGGTCATGCCGGAGAGCTTGTCGTACAAGCGGAAGTAGTTCTGCAAGGTGATGGTTGCCAGGGTTTGGTTTTCCTGGCGCACCAGCACATGCTCTTTCGCTTCCAAGGCTTGATGAAGACCCTCGGAGTAACGGCGGCCTTCCATGATACGGCCCGTGAACTCGTCGACGATCTTGACCTCGCCGTTCATGACGGCGTAATCCTTATCGCGATGGAACATGAACTGGGCCTTCAAGGCCTGCTGCAAATGATTGGGGAGCTGACCGTCGGGATCGGCGTACAAATCGTCGATGCCAAGGGCGAACTCCACCTTGGCCAAGCCCACCTCGGTGCAGTAGATGGTGTGCTTGGCTTCATCCATGATGAAGTCCTCGTCCTTCTTCAGGTTGGGCATGATGGCCGCGAACTTGCGGTAGGTGTCGGCCGCCTGAGTACCCGCGCCGCTGATGATCAAGGGGGTACGAGCTTCATCGATGAGGATGGAGTCGACCTCGTCGACCACGCAGAAGGCATGTCCACGCTGAACCCTGCGATCTGCACGCGAGACCATGTTGTCGCGCAGATAGTCGAAACCGAACTCGGAGTTGGTGCCGTAGGTGACGTCCGCCTTGTATGCGGGGATCTTAAGCTCGGGCGGCATGCCGTTCTGAATCAGGCCGACTTTCATGCCCATGAACTCGTAGACCTTGCCCATCCACTCGGAGTCACGGGCGGCAAGGTAATCGTTAACGGTGACGATGTGCACGTTATCGCCAGGAAGCGCGTTGAGGTAACCGGCCAAGGTGGACACCAGGGT
>CAVBOO010000100.1:0-4583 GCA_963597045.1 bacterium
GACTGCCGTGGGCATTGTGACCGAGGAGATCGCCAAGGTCTCGCCCGCGTTCGCCATCAGCTATTACGTCGATTCCTGCATGTCGAGTTATTTGATGGAGTCGCCAAACCGCGTTGAGCTTTTGAAAAAGTATCTGCCGGGCGTCATGACGGGCTGGACCATCATGGGTGCAGGCATTACGCCGCCTCAGGGTTCAACGAACCTTTCCGAGTGGCCCGTGATGGCCAAGAAGGAGGGCGACGAATGGGTGCTCAACGGTAGCAAGCTCTACGTTACCAACACCTCCAAATCCGACTTGGTGGCCTTCCTGGGAATGACCGAGGAGCGCGAGATGCGTTGCTTCTTCGTCGAGACCAAGGACCCGGGGGTCGATGACAGGCACGTTGAGAAGAAGATCGGTCTTAATGGAAATTGCTCGGGCTCATATTTCTTGACTGACGTGCGTGTTCCCGATTCCTACAGCTTCCCCAAGAACCCGCTCGACGGCATGGGGCCGGGCAATGCGCTGTGTGCCGCGGTGGCCCTTGGTTGCGCCGAGGCCGCGCTTGCCAAGACCATGGAGTTCGTGAAGCAGCGCACCCACGATAGCGCACCTATCGCCGAGTGCCAGGTGGTTCGTCATCGCATCGCACGCATGTGGGGCGAGGTAGAGAGGAGCCGCGCGCTTGTTTTCGAGGCCCTGGCAATGGCCGACAAGGTGCTTGCAACTGGCGATAAGGCGCTTGGCGCTAAGGCAAAGGCGCTTATCTGCACGGCGAAATACAGCACCTGCGAAATGGCGGTTGATGTGACGAAGCAGTGCATCTGGCTGCATGGCGGCCTGGGAATCGTCGAGGAGACGGGCGTGGCTCGCTACCTGCGTGACGCCGAGACGCTGTGCATCGCCGACGGCACTCCTGATCTGCATGTTGAGAGCGTGTCTGCGATTCTTGGCATGCCAGGGGCGAGCATCATCATTTAGCGTTTTTGCCAAAGACGCTTGGTTAACGAAGCGGACGGTCCCAGTCGGGGTCGTCCGCTTCTTCTTCGTCTTGCCGCTCAAAGGCATGACCGTCTTGCGTGCTTGATCGGCTTGAACAATCTTGAGGATGTTCGCCTTACGCTCCAATGCGGTTTGCAAGAAATGTTAAAGCTTTGTGACGATGCTTTGCAGCGGTTGAATAAGTCGGATAAAGGACGATTATGAGCAGGTTGGAATATTGAAGGTGCTGTGCTTGGAGGGAGCGCAGTGGGGGGACCATGGAATGGAAAGGAAAGGCAAGGCATATGTCGAACGATTCGACGGAGGCTATCCAGGCGGCAGGCAGCGCGACCTCGACCTCGCTTACCGCTGCAGCAGGCGCTTCGAAAGAAGGCAAGGCGCAAACGCCCATCAAGCGCGATTCGGCGGCGGAGGTCATGGTTGCATCCATGATCGGCACTGCAATCGAGTTCTACGATAACTACTGTTACTCCATTGCGGCGGCAAGCTATTTCGGACTTATCTTCTTCACCGATGTGGCTAAGTCCGATCCGTTTTTGGCAACTTTGCTCGCCTTCGTCACCTTTTCGGTCAGCTTTTTGGCACGCCCCTTCGGCAGCCTTTTGTTCGGTCACTTCGGTGATCGCCTGGGCCGCAAGAAGACCTTGGTTGCGGCATTGCTGATGATGGGCATCGCAACCTTCTGCGTTGGTTTGCTGCCCGGTTACGACGTGTTGGGTCCCGTTTCCGTTTTGCTTTTGTGCGTTTGCCGCGCTTGCCAGGGCTTGGGCCTTGCAGGCGAGTGGTCGGGCGCTGCGCTTGTCGCAACCGAGAACGCTCCTGCCAATAAGCGCGCCTTGTACGGCAGCTTCCCCAATCTGGGTGCTCCCATCGGCTTTTTCTGCGCGTATGGCGTCAACCTGCTTCTTGGTTTGACGCTCAGCCAGGAAGCGATGATTTCCTGGGGATGGCGCATTCCCTTCCTGCTTTCCTGCTTGTTGATCATCGTCGGCCTGGTGGTGCGTGCCCGCATGAGCGAGACGCCTGTCTATCAAAAGGCCGCCGCCGAGAACCGCACCACGAAGACCCCCCTGCGCGATTTGTGCCATCACTGGCGCCGCGTGATCCTGGGCACGGCGATTATGTCCATCACCTATACCTTGTTCTACGTGTTGGGCACCTGGTCGCTTTCCTACGGCGTGAGCACCTTGGGCTTCTCGCAGCAGGAATACCTGGGCATGCAGCTGGTGTCGGTGTTCTTCTTCGCGGCCTTTGTTTTGGTGGGCTGCCTTTCGGCCGACAAGTTTGGACGTAAGCCTCTGCTTTTGGTCGGTAACGCCTGCACCTTGATTTTCTCTTTGGTGGCGCCGACGCTTCTGGGTGGCAACGACATGGTGCTCGTTATGGCGTTCCTGTGCGTGGGCTTTTGCTGCATGGGCACG
The DNA here is from genome assembly GCA_963597045.1 of bacterium. GTDB lineage: Bacteria > Actinomycetota > Coriobacteriia > Coriobacteriales > Eggerthellaceae > Anaerotardibacter. Next base: position 2,404 of record CAVBOO010000100.1, read on the forward strand.
ATCTTCGGCCCCTGTGGAAGCTATCTGCCCGAGCTGTTCCCTGCCAAAGTGCGCTACTCCGGCGCTGGCTTGAGCTACAATCTGGCGGCCATTGCCGGCGGTGCCTTCGCGCCTACCATCGCATCGGCTCTGGTTATGAACTTCGGCATCCAGGCGCTCGGTTGGTACATGGGCGGTATGGCCCTTATCGCTTTGATTGCGCTGCTCTTCTTCCGTGAGAGCAAGGACGTGGACTTCGAACAATAGAGGCGCATTCCATATGCAAAATCAAACCCGGCTACAAGGCATCACCTTGTAGCCGGGTTTTTGTTTGTTCGGGTATTTGCTTGGGTGTTGGCCGATATGGAGATTCGGCTCGATTCCCTGGCTCAGACGGCTTAGCTCGGATGGGCTGACCGCCATGTTCTGGCTTAATGGGCCTGCGTCGGAGCTTTCGTTCGGTGAGCGTGCAGGCAGCCCAATCGATTCGGGGCCTTAGTAGGTGTAGAAGCCCTCGCCCGAGCTCATGCCGAGCTTGCCTTCGTCGATCATTTCCTTCAGGAGCTTGGCCATGGTTTTGTAGTTGTAGGGAAGCATCATCTTCTTGAACAGCGGGTTCAAAAGGCCAGGCACGCTTTGGAATTGCAGCACGATATTGTAGGCGGTGTTGAGTCCGACCGTGTCGATAACGCGGAAGGGACCCTTGGGGGCGCCTGTGCCGTGCTCCCAGGCGATGTCGATGCTCTTGGGGTCGCTCACGCCGCTTGCCCACAGGTCCAGGCCGCTTAAAAGCCAAGGCACGAGCATCGAGTTGAGCAGGTATCCGTTTTTCTCTTTGCGCACAGGAAGCGCGATCATGCGAATCTGGTTGGCGAACTCCATCATTTCGTCGAAGTGCACCTGGGCGGTGCCGTCATGTCCCATGACTTCGGCGGTGTTGTTTTTCCAGATGGAGTTGGCGAAGTGCAGGGCAAGATACTTGTCGGGGCGCCCGGTGTATTTTGCGAACTGGCTGGGCAGTAGGGTGGAGGAGTTGCTGGCGATGACGGTTTTCGCGGGAAGAAGTGGGGCGAGCTTCTGGTAGAACTCGATCTTCGCCTTGGAATCTTCGGCCATCGCCTCGATAACCAAGTCGGCGTCTTCCACGGCTTTGGCCATGTCGAGTTCGAGCTTAAGGCTGTCGTGCGCCTTTTGGGCGCGCTCAAGGCAATCCTGCTTGTTAAGCGCTTTGTCGCTGTCGGCGATGCCGGCGCACCAAGCGCTTGCGTCGTTTGCCATGGCCTCGATGGCCTCGCGGTAGGTATCGAGCAGCTTGTCGATCTTAGGTTGCGTACGGCCGATGCTTCCCTGGCTCCTAAGCCAAATGGTGACGTCGAAGCCGCAGTAAGCCGCTTGGAACGCAATCTGGCTGCCGAGCACGCCGCCTCCGGCGATGACGATTTTCTTGAAGCTCATGGTTCCTCCTATGGTTTTGCCCAATGGACCCGCCGTGTTTTCGTTTGAAAACACGGCGTTAAGCCAGTTGGTTACAGGTTTCACTCATGTAAAGAATACGGCGGCGGTGCCTAGCTGGAGCTTTCGGCTCGGCTAGCGGGCGTTTCCGTTTTGCCTTGCCGTGCCTCTGGCCGCCTTGAGCTTGGCTCTTACGGGAACATCCCCAATATCCTTCGACCTAGATTTTCCCTGATTCCGGAAAGCGTTCTTGTTGCTTTTTGCAGATCGTCGAAGGTGTTGTAGAGCCCAAGGCTGATCCGGCAGCTTTGTTCTACGCCGAGCCGGCGATGGAGGGGTTGCGCGCAGTGCGTGCCCGTTCGTATACAGACGCCCGCTTCGTCTAAGGCCAGCGCCACATCCGTCGGGTGCACGCCTTTTACGCTGAAGGATACGATTCCCGTGCGGTCGTTTGCGTTGCCCGGGATGCCGTGCACCTTGCAATCGGGAATTTCAGAGAAGCATTCAAGGAGATAGCCTGTGAGCTTCCTTTCGTGGTTATGAATCGAGTTAAGCCCAATTCCGTCAAGATAATCGGCGGCGGCAGCCATGCTGATGGCGCCAACCACGTTGGGGGTTCCTGCCTCGAGCTTGCGAATGTTGTCCAGGTAGCTCGATTGGCTCTCCCATACCTCGTCTACCATGCCGCCGCCAAGCATGAACGCGCTTGTGTCGGCAATGAGATTCTGCTTTATGTACATTGCTCCAAT
>CAVBOO010000101.1:0-4560 GCA_963597045.1 bacterium
CGATGATGCCCTCCAGGCGATCGCGCGTCTTCTTCATCTCGGTGGCAAGGATCTCAAAATCAGTCTGCTGGGTGCGATCGCCCGAGCCGCCCATTGGCTGATGAATCATAACCTGAGCGTTAGGAAGGATGATGCGCTTGCCCGGAGCTCCAGCAGCCAGAAGGACGGAGCCCATGGAAGCGGCCATGCCCATGCAGATGGTGGAAACATCGCACTTGATGTATTGCATGGTGTCGTAGATAGCCAAACCGGCGGAAACCGATCCACCAGGCGAATTGACGTAAAGGGAAATGTCTTTGTCAGGGTCGACGGACTCTAGGTGAAGCAGCTGGGCGACAACCGTATTGGCCACGGCATCATCGATTGCCTCACCCAAAAAAACGATTCGCTCGTTAAGCAAGCGAGAATAGATGTCATAGGAACGCTCGCCGCGAGGAGACTGCTCCACAACGTAAGGAATCAAAGCGTTATGTTGAAAGCCTGAATACATGCAAACCTCTTTTCGCCTTATGTTTTACCAAGTAGTTTTACCTTAAAAACCATGCCCTGGATGGGTGCTGCGATGAACCGACACCACTTTTACAGGAAGCGTCGAAAAAAACAAGGCAAGCACCCTATATGAAAAATTGGGCCAAGGGAAAGCCATTAAGGCTTCCACCTTGACCCAATAGCTTAGACCGCGTGTTTAAGCTTCGGTAACGACAGCCTTCTCGGTGACGTCCTCAAGAGCCTTAGCGCGCTTGATGCCCTCGCGAACCTCGGGTAGACGACCAGCCTCGAGCCATTCCTTCTGAACGGCAGCGGGATCGTCGACATCGGCAGCCTTGAACTCGGCAGTGACTTCCTCGTCGGTTGCAGCGATATCGAAGTGACGTGCCCAAGCATCAAGAGCGAGATCCTGGCGGACCAAATCGGCTGCCTGCTTCTTGGTGTCTTCCTTGAACTGATCGGAGGTAAGGCTTGCAGCCTCAAGATACTGATCGAAGGAGATGCCATTAGACTGCAGCTGACGGAAGAAGGACTGAAGAAGGTTTGCCTCCTCGATCTCGCAGAGGTTCTCGGGCAGGTCGCCCTCGACGCGAGAAGCGAGAGCCATCAGGACCTCGTTCTGCTTGCGAGCGGGAGCATTCTGCTCCTTCTCGCCCTTGATCTGCTCTTCGAGTGCGGTGCGCATGGCGGCAAGATCGTCGAAGCCGAAGTTCTTGGCAAGCTCGTCGTCGATCTCGGGGATGACCTTCTTCTTGATGACGTCAACCTTGACGTCGAAGTGGAGCAGGCCCTTGTCGTCGCCGAGGATCTGGGAAACCATGGATTCGTCGTCGGTGAAGTCGACGTCGAACTGCTTCTCGTTGCCCTTCTTCAAGCCGATAAGCTCAGCGTCGAAAGCGGCAGGATACAGACCGGTGCCGAGCTCGTACTGAGTCTCGGACATGGAAAGGGTCTCGTTCTTCTCGCCCTTGTCGTTAGTGACGGTGGAGGTGAGAACGACGACCTGACCCTCCTTGACCTTGGTGTTGGCGTTGGCATCCTGGAACTCAGGATAGTAGTTACGAAGCTGCTCAAGCTGAGCGTCGACTTCCTCGGCGCTTGCCTCGACGGAAGGAACCTCAACCTCGACGGCGTCGTAGGAGGTGAGCTCGACGGAAGGCTTGACGGTCACGATGGCGGAGTAGGAGAAGCCCTCGCCCTCAACGACAAGCTCCTTGCCATCGGCGAATTCGTACTCAGGCTTGAACAGGGGAACGATATCGTTCTCCTCGATCACCTGAGGATAAGAATCATTGATAACGCCTTCGGTGACGTTGGCGAGAACATATTCGGCACCAACCATGTTGTCGATGACAGGACGAGGAGCCTTGCCAGGACGGAAGCCGGGGAACTTGTACTTCTTTGCGACATTCTTGTACTCGCGCTTGATACGAGCAGCGATATCGGAAGCTTCGACCTCGACGGAGATCTTCACCTTGTTGTCTTCAAGGGTCTCAATGTTGGTGTTCACGAATAAAACTCCTTCTTGGTTACAACTTTCGAATGGTGCGGGTGAAAGGACTTGAACCTTCACGGGGGTTACCCACCAGAACCTAAACCTGGCGCGTCTGCCAATTCCGCCACACCCGCATTTCCAATTCGTAAACGTCACTGACGGGCAGCAACTTGCTAACTATACCAAAGCAATCTGAACAATGCACGTATTTAAATAGGCAATCTGAAAGCCTGAATCAAAGCGCAAGAATCGACCGCCTTGAAAAGCGCACAAGATGCCGGAAAATGCCTTAATCTTGATCCAGCAGCATCGACTTCAGGAAACGACCCGTATGACTTTCCGTGCAGTTAGCGACCTCTTCGGGTGTCCCTGCGATTACGATGTTGCCTCCGCGAAGGCCGCCCTCGGGACCCATATCGACGATATGGTCGGCACACTTTATGACATCGAGGTTGTGCTCAACCACCAATACGGTATTACCGGCATCGACAAGGCGCTGAAGAACTTCCAGCAGCTGACGAACATCATCGAAATGCAATCCCGTTGTGGGCTCGTCCAGGATATAGAAGGTGCGCCCTGTTTGCCTGCGCTGCAGCTCGCTTGCCAGCTTGACGCGCTGCGCCTCACCGCCGGACAAAGTGGTGGCAGGCTGCCCAAGATGAACGTAGCCCAAGCCGACATCGTGCAAGGTTTGCAGCTTACGAGCGATCGAGGGGATCTTTGAGAAGAAATCCAACGCTTCGTCAACGGTGAGCTCAAGGACGTCATGGACGTTTTTCCCCTTGTATTTCACCTGAAGGGTCTCGCGGTTGTAGCGTTTGCCCTCGCAAACCTCGCAATCGACGTAAACATCAGGCAGGAAATGCATCTCGATCTTCTTCTGGCCATCGCCCTTGCATGCTTCGCAGCGACCTCCGGCGACGTTGAAGCTGAAACGACCGGGACCGTATCCATGAGCCTTCGCATCGGGGGTCGAGCTGAAAAGATTTCGGATGTCGTCCCACAGTCCGATGTAGGTTGCAGGGTTGGAACGAGGAGTTCGACCGATTGGGCTTTGATCGATGTTGATGACCTTGTCGATAAGCTCCGTTCCTTCCAGCTTCCGGAAGGGTCCGCTTCTGCGATTAGCTCGCGCAACGCGGTTGGAGAGGGCGGGCGCAAGCGTATCCGTGATAAGAGAGGATTTGCCTGAACCGGAAACTCCGGTGACCACCGTAAGGGTTCCCAAAGGAATCTTAAGCGTCACCTTGTTGAGATTGTTAAGCGAAGCACCCGTCAGTTTGATCGCACCACGGCGAGGATGACGGCGTTTTTCAGGGATGGAAATACACTTCTTCCCGTTCAAATATTGAGCGGTCAGGGAATCGCTTTCCATGATTTGAGCAGGCGTGCCCTGTGCAACGACCTCTCCGCCGTGCTCACCGGCACCAGGACCCATGTCGACCACATAATCGGCGCGGCGGATCGTTTCCTCATCATGTTCGACGACCAAAACGGTGTTGCCCAGATCGCGAAGATGCTCAAGGGTCGCAATCAGGCGCTCGTTATCTCGCTGATGCAAGCCGATGGAAGGTTCATCAAGGATATAGAGAACGCCCATCAAACCAGCACCGATCTGAGTTGCCAAGCGAATGCGCTGAGCCTCGCCGCCGGAGAGCGTCGCGGTGGCGCGGGAAAGCGTTAGGTAGTCCAAGCCCACATCAACCAAAAAGCGCAAGCGCGCTACAACTTCCTTAACGATGGGTAGGGCTATGGATTCACGAGATTTCGGGAATTCCAAGGACTCGAAAAAAGCAAGGCTATCGGCTGCGCTCATCTCGCATACCTCATGGATGCCCTTGCCGCCCACCGTAACGGCAAGCATGCTGGGGTTAAGCCGCTTGCCGTCGCAGCTCGAGCACGGAACGACATTGAAGTAGCGCCCGTACTTATCGCGTTGGCGATCGCTTTTCGCCTCCTGATAGCGCTCCTCAACACCGGCGATAACGCCAGGCCAGATGATATCCCAGTGGGTATTGCGCCCATCGACGGTGACGTAATCGACGCGGATTTTCTCGTCGCCCGCGCCGTAAAGCATGATCTTCCTTACCTTTGCAGGTATATCGGCCCAAGGGGTGTCGGTTGGGACGCCGTAATGGAAAAGAACCGCAGACATAACCTGCGGATAGTAATTACCCGATTTGAATGGGGCTATACATCCCTCGTCGAGCGAAAGCGATGGATCGGGAACGACCAAATCAGGGTCGACCTCTTCCCTGCTACCGATGCCAAGGCAATCCGGGCAAGCACCATAAGGCGCATTGAAAGAAAAATCCCGAGGCTGCAATTCGTCTATGGAATAACCGTGCTCGGGGCAGGCCAATGCTAACGAGAAAAGATGCTCGTTATCGGCAAGCCCGCCGGTTGCGCCGGAAGAAACGCTTCGGTTTTGCGGATTGATGTCATCAGCCGGTCCATCCTCTGCTGGCACAGCCGAGGAAGCCTGAGCGCTCTTGGCTCCCATGGTTTCAACAAGCACCTGACCGGAGGATAAAGAGGTGGCGAGTTCCACCGCCTCGGCGATGCGCGAGCGCGAA
>CAVBOO010000102.1:0-1801 GCA_963597045.1 bacterium
CTCGTCGATGGCCGTCCAGATGATGGTGATGCCGCTGTTCATCATGACCATGATCGGATCGATTCTTCTTTCGATGCTGTTCTGGGAAAAGGACCTCACCGGGCTCAAAAAGAAAAATCCCTTGCTCGCCGCCATCATGCTTCTTGTCCTTGTTGCGGCGTTCTCGGCCGCAGTAGCCGGCTTGGCGCAGTTCGTCGACACAGTAGCCGGCGGGATGACGCTGCCCGCGCAAGAGCTGTTCTTATTCCTTTGGCTGGCTTGCGCCTGCTGCATGCTGTGCTTCGTCTCGCTTTGCAGCCTGTGCTTCCCGCTTGGCGCGCTCGTGGCCGTGTGCACCTTCGCGCTGGGCATGAGCTGCGCCATGCTCTCGCCCGAGATGCTGCCGCAAGCCTGGGCCGATTGGGTATACCCCTGGGCGCCGCAGGCGCACATTGGCAACGGCGTGCGATCCATCGTGTACCTGGGGCACGCACCCGGCAACACCGACGTGTACCCGCTGCTCGCGTTCGGCGCGGTTGGCCTAGCGGCCCTTATCGCCGCCGCCGGTGCCGCCCATTTTGAAAGACGCAAAACCGCAAAGGTGGAAAGCAAGGCAAGCAAAAGAAAGGCTCTCCTATGAACATCGACCGCCTTATCCCCCGCAAACTCATCCCCCGCACCATCGGAAGCTGCGCCCTTGCAGTCTGCTGCGCCCTTGCCATCGGCATGCTTTCGGGTTGCAGCAGCGACAACCAAAGCACCGCCTCGGACGCCGAACAAACTCAAACAGCCGAAGAATCCCAGCAGGAGTCGCAGCAAGAATCCATAACGGCCCATGGTTCCACCTACGGAAAGGCGGAAACCGTAACGGCCACCACCACGCTTTCCGGCAAAACGACGGCGATAGCGGTGGAAGAATGGCTGAAAAATCCTTCCGGCGAAAACGCGATAGACGACGTTTCCACCTTGCAGCAGATAAGCGCAGACGACGAGTCCATCACGTTCACCAAAGAAGGAGACAAAATCACCTGGCAAGCCAACGGCCAGGACGTTCATTACTCAGGCATCACCAACCAGAAGCTTCCTTTCACCATCAGCTATGCCTTCGAGCTCGACGGGAATGAGGTGGATCCTCAAACGCTAAAGAACGTCACCGGCCATCTGAAGATCTCGATCACCTACGAAAACAACACCTCGGGCACCGTGAGCACCGACGGCGGCAGCTATTCGGTAAAGCAGCCCTATGCCATGGCGTCAATGGTCTCCTTCGATGCCGAACATGCCGAAAACGTGGAGGTGGACAACGGCCAAGTGATCGACCAAAAGGGCACGTTCATCGCCGCAGGGCTTGCAATGCCGGGCCTGGCCGATTCCCTCGATCTTAACGACACGCTGGAGCTGCCCGAGCACGTGACGATAGAGGCGGACGTGACCGGCTTCGACATGCCCGACATCACCACCATGGCATCCAACCAAACGCTCAGCATGTTCGACGAGGAAACAAGCGACGAGGCAAGCTCCAAGGTGGACGAGCTGTTCGACAAACTCAGCTCCATCAAAAAAGCCACCAAGCAGCTAAGCAAAGGAACCGCAAGCCTTAACAAAGCGCTCTCCACCATAAGCGCTGGGCAAGCCAAGCTGAACGCAGCCTTTCCCAGCGCCAGCGACGGGCTAAGCAAGCTCGCCACAGCGGCAAGCGGAGCTGCGCAACTCACCGACAGTGCAAAGCAAACGCTCGAAAACGACGCTTCTGCACAAGAGCAAATGGAAAAACAGCTCGACTCCTTGAAGGAGCAGCTTGAAAAGCTGAAGAGTATAAACA
>CAVBOO010000102.1:1811-4559 GCA_963597045.1 bacterium
GACGAACTGGAGAAGAGCTTGTCGGAACTCGAACAAGCACTCGACGAAAGCAAAAGCGCAAGAACCAAGGCCAGCAGCACCCTGGCCAAGGCCAGCGAAACGTCCACCCAGGTAAGCAACGGGCTCACATCCGCTGCGGAGGGCCTGAAGCAAATACAGAAAGGTTACGAGCAGCTTGGCAAAGCCACGGCGAAGCTCAGCAAGGCTTCGGAAAAGCTAAGCCGCGGCACCTCGCAGATGAGCAAAAGCGTCACCAAGGCAATTAAGAAGGCTCACAGCGGCATCGACGAGAAAATAGATTTGATACAGGCTCTTTCCAAGTACGCCGAGGACGAGGGCGCTTTCTGTGGCAACGCCAGTGACATGCCGGCAAGCACTACCTTCGTGCTTACCGCAAAAGCAGACGCATAGGCGCCAAATCTCACAGGACTGCTTGTTGGTGCTGTAACATCACAAGCACTTACGAACTTACTGCCAAGGACAGACCGAGATGAAACGATGCCTGCTCGTGGGTGCTGCGCCCTCAAAACAAATCGGCCTAGACCAGCTTTTAGCCAGCCTCAGCTTCGATGCCGTGTATGCCGTTGACGGAGGCTTCGCCGCCCTCGCCGATCGAGAAATCAAAGCGAGCAAGGTCTTCGGCGACTTCGATTCCTTGGGCTACGAACCCGAGCACCCCTGCGTGCGCAGCTTCGATTCCCACAAAGACTTCACCGACATGGACCTTGCCATCCAGGAAGCCAAAGCGGACGGCTTCGACGAGCTTGTCCTCTGCAACGCCTTCGAGGGCAGGATCGATCACACGCTGGGGAACCTGCAGCTGCTGATGAAGTTCGCCGCACAAGGGCGGCGGATCTGGGGCGTGAACGACGAGTTCGCCATCGTGCCCCTGATGGCGCCCGGCCCCTTCTCGTGCTTGAGCTTCGCCGCCGGCGCCAAAGGAACCTGCTCGGTTATCAACCACAGCGACCTGGCAGAAGGGGTGAACGAGGAGGGCCTTGAGTACAGCATCAGCGGAGGCATCACCGAAAACTCAAGCCTCTGGGGAATATCCAACGAGCTCGTTGGCGCACCCGCGAGCATAAGCATCGAGCGCGGATCGGCATGGGTGTTCTTTCCCTTGGAAGAGCTGCCTCGGGCGAAATACGGCGAACGCGCGCCTCGCGAGCAAGTACAATAGAGCCACATACATTGGGGAGCTTGGCCGCCTTAAGCGCTGCCCGGCTGAGAGGAAGCATGGCTTCGACCCATCGAACCTGATATGGATAATGCCAACGAAGGGAGCTTGCGATGATGCAGGATCATCTTGTCACCCAAATCGACTACGCCCGTGCGGGCCAGATCACGCCCCAGATGGAGGCGGTTGCCGCCAAAGAGGGCCGCGATCCCGAGTTCATCCGCGAAGGCGTGGCGCGCGGCGTCATCGCCATCCCCGCCAATATCCATCACACAAGCCTGAGCCCCGAGGGCGTGGGCGAGGGCCTGCGCACCAAGGTCAACGTGAACCTGGGAATCTCCGGCGACCTGATGAACGAGGAAATGGAGCTCGAGAAAGTGCGCATCGCACTTGAGCTGGGCGCCGAGGGCATCATGGACCTCTCGAACCACGGCAAAACCCAGGCTTTCCGCACCAAGCTCATCGGCATGAGTCCCGCCATGATCGGCACCGTGCCCATGTACGACGCCATCGGTTACCTGGAAAAGCCGCTTATCGGCATCAAGGCCGCCGACTTCTTAGACGTGGTACGCCGACATGCCGAGGATGGCGTCGACTTCGTGACCATCCACGCCGGCATCAATCGCCGTACAATCGAAAGCTTCAAGGAAACCGGCCGCTTGATGAACATCGTCAGCCGCGGCGGCTCGCTGCTGTTCGCCTGGATGGAGGCAACCGGGAACGAGAACCCCTTCTACGAGCACTATGACGAGCTGCTCGAGATTCTGCATGAGCACGACGTGACCATCAGCTTGGGCGACGCCATGCGTCCCGGCTGCAACTACGACGCAACCGACGCCGGCCAGATCAGCGAGCTTATCGAGCTGGGCAAGCTCACCAAGCGCGCCTGGGACGCAGGTGTGCAGGTGATGGTCGAGGGTCCCGGCCACATGGCCATCGACGAGATCGCCGCCAACATGAAATTCCAGAAGCGCCTGTGCCATGGGGCGCCCTTCTACGTGCTTGGACCCCTGGTAACCGACATCGCGCCGGGATACGACCACATCACCGCGGCCATCGGCGGCACCATCGCAGCAAGCTCGGGCGCCGATTTCCTGTGCTACGTCACCCCGGCCGAACATCTGCGCCTGCCGGACGCCGCCGACGTTCGCGAAGGCTTGGTGGCAACCAAAATCGCCGCGCATGCCGCCGACATCGCCAAGGGCGTGCCCCATGCGCGCGACGTGGACAACCGCATGAGCGATGCGCGCCGCCGCATGGATTGGGAGGAAATGTTCAGCCTGGCAATCGACCCGGTAAAGCCCCGCGAGTATTTTGAGAGCGCTCCCCCTTCAACCGAAGGCACCTGCACCATGTGCGGCAAGATGTGCGCGGTGCGCACCGTCAACCAAATCATGGACGGCCTCACCATCGATCTGGGCGAGGAAATGGCCGATAAGAACTAGGCATATTGGGAAGAACCCAGCTTCCGACGCTAGCCAAAAGCGTTAATGCTCATTTGGCTGAACTTACTCAATGATAGTTAAGGGTATCTAATATGAAATGCGCATTGACCATCGCAGGATCTGATC
>CAVBOO010000103.1:0-4535 GCA_963597045.1 bacterium
ACCACGTATACCAAATCGTCAAGGCGGGCCTTCAGGGTGTCTACCATTTCAAGAACATTCTCGTTCATGCTGAAATCCTTTCGCGTACGCATCTACTATACCCACAAACACGATCCCTTTAGGGATCGCATAGGTCAGTAGCGATTACGCTCCTTGAGGGCACGCTCGATCTCGCGCTTTTGGTCGCGCTCGGCCATCGCTTGGCGCTTGTCGTGGAGCTTTTTGCCTCGCGCAAGCGCAATCTCGACCTTCACACGCCCGTTCTTGTCGAAATAGATCTTGGTGGGAACAAGCGTCAGGCCCTTTTCCTGCGTACGTTGCGTCAGGATGCGAATCTCCTTGCGATGAAGCAAGAGCTTACGGCGCCGGTCGGGGTCGCCATTGAAAATACTGCCGTGGCTGTAGGGCGGGATATGAAGATTGTTGAGCCACACCTCATTGTTGCGCACAAGGGCGAAACCATCGGTGAGCTGGCAATTGTTCTCCCGCAAAGAGCGGACCTCGGTTCCGGTTAAAACGATGCCGCACTCAAAGGTCTCGACCATCTCGTACTCATGAAACGCACGCTTGTTCTTTGCAATGACGGATTGCTTGCCCTTGGGCTGCGCAGGCTTCTTCGCCATGAGCTACACCCCCGGAACGAAGCTGACGTCGTCGTCGAGGTCGAGGATGAAACGAGTGAGCAAGGTAACCGTATCCTCAAGGTCGCTTAATGCCAAAACCTCGGTGGGAGTGTGCATGTAGCGCAAAGCCACGGACACCAGGCCGCAAGCTTTGCCGCCACGCGAGGTTTGAATCTTGGCCGCATCGGTACCGGTGACGCCTGGCTCGGCCTCGATCTGGTACTTGAGGCCTTCGGCCTCGGCAGCAGCCACCAAGCGCTCGAACACAACCGGGTTGATGTTGGGGCCGCGCGCGATAACGGGACCTTGCCCGCAGACGATCTTGCCGTAGCGACTCTGGTCGATGCCGGGATAATCGGTGGCATGCGTCACATCGAGTGCAATACCCACATCGGGATGCACCCCGTAGGCACTCGTCTCGGCACCGCGCAGCCCGATTTCCTCTTGAACAGTGCCAACGCAGATGTAGTCGCCCTGAGCACCGCCTGCCTTGGAAACTTCCTCCATGACGCGCGCGGCGATGTAGACGCCCATCTTGTCGTCGAAACCGCGCGAGACCGCCATGCCTTTGCCGAATTTCTCGAAGCCCACGCCGTAAGTGATGGTGTCGCCGATGCGAACAAGCTTCTTAACCTTTTTAGCGGGCATGCCAAGATCGATTACCAGGTTGTAGATCGGGGTGACGCTCTTGCGCTCATCGGGCTCGATCAAGTGGATGGGCTTTCGGCCGACGACGCCGCGCAAAGTCCCGCTTTCGGTATGGACGTCGACACGCATGCCGGGCAAAATGGCAGCATCGACGCCACCGACGCTCGAAACGGACAAAAAGCCCTCGGGGCTGATATAGGTGACCATCAGGCCAACCTCATCCATATGGGCGGCAATCATCACCGAGGGGGCTGAAGAGGCACCCTCAAGCTTGGCATGAACGGAGCCCATGACGTCGGTTTCGATTTCGGTTGCAACGGGAGCCAAACGCTCACGCAAAAGCGAGGCCACCTTGGCCTCGGTACCGGTTGCAGAAGGCGTTTCCAAAAGGGACTTCAGGAACTTCTTGTCTACTTTGGCCATAATCCACGATCCTTGTTAGAAGTTAACTGTTTTTGACGATTATACGCGATGGGACAAACGCAACGAGAGCCTTCGCTCCCTCGGATGAGCAGCCACCAAAACAACCTTGATGCGCTGCCCCAGTTGATAGCGGATACCGGAATCGGCCCCAGTGAGCACGTAACGATCGGGGTCGAAGGAGAAATGCTCGTCGCTAAGCTCGCGCAAAGGCAGATGCCCAACAGCGGTATTCGGAAGCTGCACGAAGAGACCGAATGTCGACACACCGCTAATCACGCCCTCGAAGCTTGATCCGATGTCGCGCTGCATGTACTCAACCAACTTGAATTGCTGACTTTGGTAAGAAGCTTTCTCGGCAATGCGCTCCATCTTCGAAGAGTGCTCAGCCATCCAAGGCAAGGCCTTTTTCAGGGCACCGCTCGTTTCGGTTTCCCCGAAGAAAACGATTTTGAGCATCCTATGAACAAGCAGATCAGGGTATCTCCTGATCGGCGAGGTGAAGTGGCAGTAATGCTCAAGTGCCACGCCGAAATGAGGGCGATCGTCGGTTGTGTACACCGCGCGTTTCATGCTGCGCAGCAGCAACAAGCTGATAAGCTCGTGCTCCGGCTTGCCTTTTGCTCGCGCAAGCACGTCCTGCAGAACTTTAGGCCTGCCCGAGCAGAAGGCCCATTCGTCCAAATCGCCGTATTCGGGCATTTCGGACAAAATCTGGTAAAGGGCATAAAGGGCTTCCCCGTCAGGCGCATCGTGAATACGAAACACACAAGGCTGCAAATGATCGATGAGATATTGCGCAACCAAACGATTAGCAAGAATCATCGCTTCCTCGATGGCATGAGTGGCCCTATCGCGCTTGCGCAAGCACACCTCGGTCGGATTGCCCGCCTCATCAAGACGGACCTTCGCCTCCGTCCGCTCGAAGTCCATGCACCCGGCCTCATAGCGCAAGTGGAATTGCTTTTCGGCAAGCGAAGACAGGCTCTCAATAGAGCTTTTCAAAAACGGGAGCAGCTCTTCGGGCACGGCAAGGGCACCCATCGGCATCTCGCAAGAGCGAAAAGCATGTTGCAACTCAGAGACGCTCGCATGGGCGTCTGCTTGCAACAGAGCCAACGCTTGCCCATAGGAAAGGCGAGCCTTCGAACATATAACCGCTGGGAAAACCTCGTAACTTTCAACCTGGCCATCCGCCCTGATAAGCGCCTTAACCGCAATGGTTTGGCGTGATTTGCCGGGAACCAAAGAACAAAGGTCGTTGCTGATTTTCTCGGGCAACATGGGAAGAACCCGATCAACCAAATAGACCGAAGTCGCACGCCGCCGCGCGGCAAGGTCGATCGACGATCCGTACTCGACGAAAGCGGAAACGTCGGCGATATAAACACCCAGATGCCAATATTTCCCATCCCACGTACAGGAAACGGCATCGTCGTAATCCCTGGCATCAACAGGATCGATGGTGAAAACAAGCTCGTCGGAAATCTTGCGATACCCCTTGCCCTCGGCCACCGCGGTGTCTTGCTTCAAAGCCTCGGTTTCCGCTAAGACGGATGCACCGAACTCGGTTTCGAGCTTGAAATGGCTGATGATACGATCGATTTCGACCGAGCCCTCATCCTCGCTTCCGATAACGCGCAAAACACGCCCGGTAGCAGCGGAATTACGTGAGGGGTACTCTGTCATCTCAACCTCGACCACATCCCCATTCGCCACGTAAGGCGCATCCTTCCTAAGGGTGAAGATGTCGTAAGGGATTTTGGGATCGTCGGGAACAACCACGCCAAAGGGATCTGCGATTTCATAGCGGCCGACGATAGTACGCTGCTCGCGCATAACGACACGCGACACGCGCCCGCAGGGACGTTGATGCTTGCCATCCACATAGCTCGCCAAATCATCCTGCTTTTGAGATGAGATACGCGAAACTTCAACCAAGTCGCCAGGAAACGCGCCGTTGATCTTGTTGGCAGGAATGAAGAACTCCCCTTCGGCTGTTTTCACGAAGCCGAAACCGCGCGAGGTGACTTCAAGAATACCCTGAGGCCGAGATTTAGCATGACGACGCGCCTTCGCCGGGCGTCTAGCCATTAAGAAGCCTCCGAACGAGCCATCTCAATTGCTCGGCTCCGCTGCTTGGCGCTACCCGACTGGGAGACATCGGGCGTAACCCCAACCTTGTCGAAGGAACGACCCTTTGATGTTAGATAGGTTGCCACGGTGTAGCGCAAGGCACCACCGAAGGAAAGGGGCTTCATTAGCTGAACCGTAGCTTTACCCTGCGTGGTAGTACCCACGATCTGAGCGCGACTAGATTCCTGAAGCGCAGCTGCCAAAACCTCAGCCGAACCGGAAGTCTGACCGTTCACCAAAACAACCAAGGGAGCGCTCGTTAAGCGCGTGCCTTCAGCGACCTTGGAAGTGGTACCGTCCTTCGTTTTAACCTGGACAACCGTGCCGCCATCCATGAACAGGGAGGCAATTCCCACCGCTTGCGTCAAGTAGCCGCCAGGAACGTTCCTCAGATCCAAAACAAAGGATGTGGCGCCTTTGTCCTGGCATTCCTTGATGGCATCTTTAACGACGGACGCGGAATCGGAGGAAATCTGCGTGATGTTGATAACGCCCACTTGATTTTCAACCGTATAGCTAACGTTGGTGGAGCTGTCGGTATGATAAGCAAGCGTCACATCATAGGTGCTCTGCATGCCAGATTTGGATTGGCGCCCGAACTTGACCAAAACCGAATCGCCTTCGTCGCGCTTGAGCGCAGCCAAGACATCAGGAAGCGTCCAATCGGAGCGCTCCTGACCATCGACGGAAACAACGTAGTCGCCCGCC
>CAVBOO010000104.1:0-4472 GCA_963597045.1 bacterium
GTTGGACAAGTGGCCGCAGGTGAGCCCATTTTGGCCGAGGAGAACATCGAGGAAACCATCACCCTGCCCACCGAGCTCGTTGGCGATTCCGCTTCGTTCCTTTTGACCGTACATGGTGATTCCATGATTGAAGCCGGCATCAACGATGGTGACTGGATCGTCATCAAACAGCAGCAAACCGCACACAACGGCGAGATTATCGTTGCGCTGATAGAAGACGGCGCAACCGTTAAGCGCTTTTACAAGGAGAATGATCATATCCGCCTGCAGCCGGAGAACAGTTCGATGGAACCCATCATCGTTCCCGACTGCTCGATTGTGGGTAAAGTCGTAGCGGTTCTGCGAAAAGTTTATTAGTGGTTTCAGTCAAATCTCAAAGCAAGCAAATCACAGCTTAAGCTCTTCAAGGAATCAAAATCGAATGCCTTCAACCGACCCTCAGCGCGAAAAAATCACTACAAATCAATGTTGTAATCAAAGGTGATGAAGCTAAAACATCACCGAAGGCTCCTACTCCTCTTCGGTGATGAAATTCTCAAATTTCGATTTAAGCTCAGACTTAACGCGCAGCGACAAAGCGGTACCCTGCTCGCCATAGGTCTCGCTTAAAATGGTGCAACTCTTGTGAGCCAGAGAAACTAACTCTCCCCTATCGTATGGAATAAGCACGTCGATAAGCTCTTCCTGAGCACTCGCAACCAAGGCAATGCGACGAATCAGCTCATCGATGTTCGAGGCTTCCAAGCTCGAAACAAACACCGCTTCAGGAAAACGAGACCTCATTGCCTGCAACTCATCTTCGCTTAGCAGATCCGACTTATTGAATACCAAAACACGAGCGATTTCCTGTGCGCCAATTTGCTGCAAAACCTCCTGTACCGTATTTATTTGGTCAAGGAAGCACAAATCGCTGGAATCAACCACATGCAAAATCAGATCGGATCCATTGATTTCATCAAGTGTGCTCTTGAATGCTTCGACCAAGGTATGCGGCAATTTTTGAATAAAGCCGACGGTGTCGGTAAGGGTGATAAGCCTGCCTTCGGGGAGCCTGAGCTGCCTGGTCGTTGAATCAAGCGTTGCAAACAACTTGTCGTAGCTTAAGACCTCAGCGTTGGTCAGGCGATTCAGAAGCGACGACTTCCCCGCATTGGTGTATCCAGCAAGGGAGACCTTGAAAACCCCGGAATTGTAGCGGTTTTTGCGCTGAAGGCCACGGTTGGCCGATACGCGCTTAAGCTCATGTTTGATTGACGTGATGCGATCGCGAATCAAGCGACGGTCGACCTCAAGCTGGCTTTCACCTTCGCCGAAACGGGAGCCTACGCCACCACCCATTCGGTTGGACGCCAGGTGAGCCCACATGCCGCGCAAACGAGGGTAAAGATACTGATTTTGGGCAAGCTTAACCTGCAAACGACCTTCTTTACTGCTGGCATGCAGTGCGAAAATATCGAGAATCAAGGCTGTTCGATCTATGACCTTCACGCTTTTGCCGACGATTTTCTCAAGGTTAGACTGTTGCGAAGGCGTTAGCTCGTCGTCAAAGACAACCAAGTCAGCCGAATGAGCTCGACAAAGGCTGGCAATCTCTTCCGCCTTACCGGAACCAACGAAGGTTCGTGGATTGATGGAATTCAGGCGCTGCTGCGTGGATGCCACAACCTCGGCACCTGCCGTGTTAACCAAGCGTTCAAGCTCGGCCACGGACGATTCGAGCGACCACTCCGAATCGGGACGCTCAACGCCCACGGTGATGGCTCGCTCAAGCTCGGGCTTAATCGTCGTATCGGGTCCATGAACCTTAACGCCATCGAATTCCTGCATCTACATGCACTCCTTCAAACGACGAGCCGCCTCAACAATGCGCTCGGTTGGAGTTGTAAGCGAAATGCGAACGTACCCTTCCCCATCAGGCCCATAACCGCTTCCCGGCGTAAGCACCACATGAGCCAGATTAAGGGCCTTCTCGCAGAAAGAAGCTGAGCTATAACCTGAAGGCACCTTTGCCCATACGTAAAACGTGGCCTTTGGCGCCCGGCAGTTCAGTCCAATGGAGTTCAAAGCCTCAACTACGACATCACGACGATATTGATATTCCGCACACATGCTGGAAACGCAATCCTGCGCGCCTTCCAACGCAACGATACCCGCTTTCTGGACGGCATTGAAAACACCGGTATCGATATTGCTCTTCACCTTTGCCAAGGCTTGGACGGCTTCCTCGTTTCCACAGCAAAAGCCCAAACGCCAACCAGTCATGCAATAAGGTTTGGACAAGCTGAAGAATTCAATGGCGCATTCCTTCGCATGAGGGCGTTCCATAAGGGCCGGCGCGCGGTAAGCATCAAAAGTGATATCGCAGTAAGCGTTATCGTGGCAAAGGAGGATATCGTGCTCAAGGCAGAACTCGATCGCACGGTCAAAATACTCAGCCGGAGCCACCGCCCCTGTTGGGTTGTTGGGGTAGCTCAAAAACATAATCTTCGCGCGCGACGAAACATCATCCGGCACTGAATCGAAATCAGCCAGATAATTGTTGGATACGTTCATGGGCATGTAGCATGCCTGGCCACCCCTTAAAAGCGCACCACCCGCGTACACGGAATACGCGATGGAGGGCACGAGGACATAATCTCCGGGATCGACGAAGGCGTTATGCAGATGAGCCAAACCTTCTTTCGAGCCGTTGAGCGTCAAGACTTCCGTTGCAGGATCAAGCGAAACGCCAAAGCGCCTGTTCACCCAACGAGCGGCAGCCTCACGAAACTCAGGAAGCCCGTAATAGCTCGGGTAATGCTGCCATTTGGGATCGGCCACGAATTCCTGCATTGCTTTAACGATATGGTCAGGCGTGGGACCATCCGGATCCCCTACCGACAAACTGATAACGTCATGCCCACCAGCTATGAGCTCATCGCGCTTGCGATTGATCTCGATGAACATGTAGGGCTTAATCGCCTGTAAGCAATCGGAAGTTCTCATGGCATCACTCTTATATTAGATTTCGACGACTCCGGTAAAGGACTCCGTGGCGGGTCCGGTCATCATCACGTGATTGTTATCTGCCCAAACAATGTGCAGAACCCCACCGCGCAAGGTAACGTCGCAGGTGCGCTCGCAATGACCCGTCAGCACGCCGGCAACAACGGTAGCGCAAGTACCGGTGCCGCAGGCAAGGGTCTCGCCGCAGCCACGCTCGTAAACGCGCATGCTCAAACCATCAGCGGTTTTAACGACGAACTCGATATTGCATTTTGCGGGAAATGCCTCGTGAGACTCAAAGAAAGAGCCAATGCGATCGAGATCGAAGGTCTCAAGCGACTTCTTATCGCCGATGAAGAAGGAGTCCGGCATCGCATCAATATCGTCGAGGAAAGTAACAGCGTGGGGGTTGCCCATGGATACGCAAGTGAAAAGGAAAGGCCAGTTCTGATACTCAAGAACGCCGGAGGCGTAAGGCGTGCCATCGGGCGCCTTACCCGACTGCGGAATAGTCGTAGGAACTTCGGAGGGAACCAAAATCGGCTCATCCATATCGACGGTCGCGATGGTCATCTTGCCTTCGGCATCGATCTCGAAATCGATGGGAAGAGGCCCCCTAAGCGTATCGGCAACATGGCTGCCCGATTTGGGGTCAACATATCCCCTATCAACCAGGAATTTGGTGAAACAACGAACTCCGTTACCGCACATCTCGGCCAAGGTTCCGTCGGAATTGATGTAGTGCATATAACCGACGCACTCCTCGCGAGGGCTCCGACGTGCAAGCACAACGCCATCGCCGCCGATGCCGAAGTGTCGATCGCACAGGAAAGCAACCTGCTCGGGGCTTAGCTCGATGCCGCCCTCCATGTCGTCGATAAACACGAAGTCGTTTCCCAGACCATGGAGCTTAACAAAGTCGTATTTCATCTCAATCCTTTCATTGGATGTGAATCCTGTATTCAAAATCGTATCGCGAGTGTTTTGCAGAATAATAAATCAATGCGATTTGCGCTTCGATTCGTAGATTGCCACCACTTCCTCGGCAAGGGAATCAGTGCTTCGATCGTTGGCATCAAGCCAAATCAAGCTTTTATCACGCTTGAACCAACTTCTTTGGCGCTTTGCATAACGCCTCGTAGCCACCTTGATTTCATCTCGTGCGGCATCGAGCGAATAGCCCCCCTTAAGCGCAGCAACGACTTCCTTGTAGCCAATCGCCTGCGGAGCAGTCAGCGCCTCTTCAAAGCCTTGCTCGAGCAAAGAAGAGACCTCGTCGACCAAGCCACGCTCGAACATGAGATCGACCCTGCGATCAATGCGCTCGATCAAAATATCCCTATCCACGCGCAAACCGAAACGCACACTGGCGAACTCAGGTTCCACAAGCTTCAACTTATGGACCTGATCGGCATAGCTAACACCTTGCTCATGCATTTCCAAAGCGCGAATAACGCGGCGCACGTTATGAGGATGAACGCACTTGG
>CAVBOO010000105.1:0-4462 GCA_963597045.1 bacterium
GCCCATGGCCGTATCGGCGTCGATGTTGGCATTCTCGCGCTTCATGTCGGAATCGGAAGCATTGGTGAAGGTGATGTCGTGAAGCGTCTGGATAAGACGGCTGTTGACGTCGCGAACGCGATTGCGCTCGGCACGATACAAGATGTAGGCCTTGGCGGTCTGAGGGAAATTGGATTCGATCAAGGTTTCCTCGACAAGGTCCTGCACGCCTTCGACCGTGGGTGCCTCGGAATCAAGGCAGGCCTCGAGTTTGGCTACAACGCCCTGGGTGATCTCTTCAGCAACCGTGCGATCCTGCATTGCGCCAGAGGCCGCGAAGGCCTTCTCGATGGCGTCGGTGATCTTCACCGCATTGAAAGCCGTTGTTCTTCCGTCGCGCTTCACGATTGCTTCAATCATCGCAATTCCCTTCAAAATCCAGTGGAAACCATTTCCAAAAAGCTCGTTTCGGTAAACGAGCCAACGAATTTCAACGAAGCCCCATCTATAGGGTGTCCATTCATAAAGAAAAGAGTCATACCACAAGATGTAGTGGAGTGACTCTTTCTTGAGCACAGATATAGTAGTAATTTACGCTAGCTAAAACAAGGACTTGTTAAATAATTTTTTATCTGGTAATTAAGGCTTCTTTGACTTACGGCTAATTTTGTTGAGAAATAAACCGTCCTGAAACATCGAAAAAACCAGAGCCTCTGCAGGCCATCGCAATAAAAAATCCGACTACTGAACGCTGCCGTAAGTAAAGGACCAACCATGGGACGAAAGAGACGAATTCAATTGTGTGCAAAGCTTCACACGATTGTAGTTTCCGGGAGGAAGAAGCCCCACTAGCTCAAGCAGGTCCGCGTTCAGATCGTAAGACTCGGCAAGGGTGACGATCTCGATACGCGCAAGAAGTTCCTCTTCCCTACCGCGATAAAGAAACTCGATGAATTCTTGAAGTTGCCCATAGTCCGGGCTTTGAGTGCAAGACCTAGCCATGGCTTAGCACCGTCCGTTAGCAGGGCACGCGTCCAGGCCCGCCAAAATCGCGACAAGAGAGCCGGTATAGGCCGGAGTGGCACTACCGCCCGCCCGGAAGAATTGAACGCCATGCTTGCGAAGCTCCAAGGCCGCATCGACCAAGAAGTCGGTCCTGGCGTAAGGGTTATCGGAGCTCGGGAAGGCTTGACGCTTGTCGACGCGCGAAACCTCGATCTCGAAGAGCAAGGGTCGCTCGAGCGCGGCCAGGGAGTCCGCGATGGAGCAAAGCGCTTCAAGATCACGACCGGAAACGACACCAAGAGCATCCGCGCCAGAATCGGCAGCCAGCAATGCAGCATCTTTCAGGCTGTGCGAGCCCGATTGCAGCATGCCGGCGTCGTCAAGCCTGAAAGTGATGAAAATCGGCCCGTCATAGACGCTGCGGGCGCCCATGAGAGCACATTGGGCATCAAACCCATTATCGAAGCCGCTGAACATAATGCCATCGATGGGATATGCCGAAAGCTCACGAACAGCCGCCTGGTATTGGCCAAAGGATTGTTTCATCGAGCTTTTGCTCGACTCGTCCAATGGCAAGCCGGTGGGCTCGATCGCCGCAAGGATATGCTGCGGCTTGAACTTGACGGCGGCTTCATAGCAATTTTCAGCCATAAGGCCCGCGCGCCCTTCGAAGCGGGAATGCATCAGACGCGCATTGGTAATCGTCTCGGTGGGCAGGACGAAAACCGGGGTATTCGCCATTGCTTCGAACTTGAACGACTCCTCGACGACCTCGCTCTCGCATAGAATGGCATAGTCGCGATCGGCCTCATCGTAGCCGAAGCTTTCAAGCACACCCGTGAAGGGCGTCGAAAGGACGAGCATGTCCTTATTGAAGCGCAATTGAATGTCTGCCATGAATGATCACTCCTGCTTAAGGCCTAGCGAACGGTTAACCATGATACAAGATGGGCATCCAAATTCGCCTTTCAGGCGAGATGCCCAACGAATTTCGAAAAAATTAAAAAATTAATACCAAATTCGTATTAATTGTGCTTTAATCCTCTTAGCAGATATTGGTCCCCTCCCAATCCTGCCCGCCATTTGAGCGGCGCGTCAGAATCCCCAATTTATGACGCGAATCTCCCTCCTTGCGAACCCGAAGACCCCCTTCTTCGGGTTCATTTTTTTGCCCCGATCAAAGATCGATCAAGGGTTAGGGTTATGGCTCGAAAATAAAAGCTGCCGCCCCATAGGAGCGACAGCTGCGAAATTCGGATTTTCCTGCGTTTTAAGAATTGCGGCGCGCGAAGAGCCTGTTGTTGGTATCAAGCCAAGATTCAACCGTACCCGTATCGAAGCCGTCTTCCTCGTCAATCACCAGGGCGTACATTTCCTCTTCTTTAAGGACGGCGTCCAAGGCATCGGTGAGCTGGATCTCGCCACCCGCGCCCGGCTTCACCTCGGCGAGGAGTTCCATCACCCTCGGGGAAAGAAGATAGCGCCCGAAAACAGCAAGATCGGTGGGAGCCTCGTCCACAGGAGGCTTCTCGACCAAGGAGTCGACCTTCCATACCTCATCGGAAAGCTTGACCCCATCGATAACGCCGAAACGATCGACCTTTTCGTGAGACACGGGCAAAACGGCGATAACCGACGCTCCTCCATGGGCATCCGAAACCTCTTTCATACGCACAAGCATCTTGTTGTCGGGAACGATAACGTCGCCCAAAAGCACGAAAAAGGGCTCTCCGTCCATTTTCTGCGCAGCGCAGTGAACGGCATGGCCCAGGCCCAGCGGCTCATCCTGATACACGTAGCTCACGTTCAAGGAGCCGGCATGCTCGACGGCATCGGCGTACTTGTCTTTGCCGACGCCACGAAGGTGCGCAACCAGTTGAGGCGCAGGCGAAAAATGCTCTTCGATCGACTTCTTGTCACGGCTGTTGACGATGATCACCTCATCGGCGCCCGAAGCCAGGCCTTCTTCAACGACGTACTGGATAACAGGGCGATCTACCACAAGGAGCATCTCCTTGGGCTGCGCCTTAGTTGCGGGAAGAAAACGACTGCCCAAACCGGCAGCGGGAATAATAGCTTTCATTTTGCGAGGCCTCCTTATTTTGACCATGGGTATTCTAGCAAGCCATCGAAGGCTGATGAAGCATATAAATCTAAGCTTGTGCGATCTAGCTTAGTTGAAAACCGACCATGGGTCGGAGATGTCGATCCCCTGAGATATCAGGTAGGTGTCGCGCGCGATCTCGGCCTCCTCGTCGGTCGGCACGACGAGGACGGCAACCTCGGAGTCATCGGAGGAGATGAGACGCACCCCGTTAGCGCTCGCGGAGTTCCTAAGCTGATCGATGCGGATACCGAAAGGCTCCAAACCTCTGAAGATTAGACGCCTGGCGTAGGAATCGTTCTCCCCCACTCCGGCGGTGCAGACAATAACGTCAACGCCTGCTAGCTCGAAGAAATAAGCTCCGATCATGCGACGGATGGAGGTAAGGAAAATATCGTAGGCAAGCTCCGCTTGATCGTCGCCTACGGCAACCGCTTCCTTCAGGCGACGCAAATCACCCGAGACCCCCGAGACGCCGAGCATTCCGGACTCCCTATTAAGGATTTGATCCATTTCGGAGGGCGTTAGCCCCTCCTTCTCCATGATCGCGGTGATGATGGCAGGATCTACCGAGCCCGAACGCGTGCCCATCATGATGCCATCGAGCGGGGTATATCCCATAGAGGTGTCCATGCTGATACCGTGATCGATAGCGCACAGGGAGGCTCCGGCGCCCAAATGGCAGGTGATCATCTTCAAATCGCGCGGATCCTTGCCAAGGAACTCGGCGGCCTTACGCGAAACGTATTTGTGGGACATGCCATGGAAGCCGAAGCGGCGAATGCCATAGTCGCGGTAGTACCGATAAGGAATCGGGTACACGTAGTTGCGGGGCGGCATCGTCTGATGAAAGGCGGTGTCGAAAGCCGCCACCTGAAGCGTTCCTGCAAACAGATCCTGGCAACGACGGATTACCGCCAGGGCAGCAGGATTGTGCAAAGGCGCAAGATGGGAGTGATCCTCGATCACCTTGATCACGGTCTCATCGATTTCAACCGAGCACGAGAAGAGCTCCCCACCGTGAGCGATTCGATGCCCGATAGCGTCGACGTCGCGCAAGCTGGCAAGGGGACCCGTTGCCGAAACAAGACGCTCCAGCACAAGATCAAGAGCAGCGGTTATCGTCGGCGCATCGACTTCACTAGGATGCGACCCCAACCCATCACGATAAATCATGCGAGCACGGTCGGAGCGAATGGCATCGACAACGCCTTGAGCGAAAACCTCATTGGTTTCGGGGTTTATAAGCTTGAATTTGAGCGAGCTTGAGCCCGCGTTGAAAACCAGCACTCTCATGAGCAGAGCTCCCTTGCGTAGCGAGACTCGATAGCCTCGATAACGCGATCGAGCTTCTCGTCGTCCACGGGCTTAACG
>CAVBOO010000106.1:0-4423 GCA_963597045.1 bacterium
AAGCCATGCCCTTTGCACCATTCTCGTCAGCGATGGCGGCAAGCTTCTCGATCTCGCCACGAGACCAGTCGCCTGCGCCCTTGCAGTTGATACATTTCACCACTCCGCCAGCTTCAACGGCCTTGGCGAATACGCCGAAGCCGCAACCGCGAACGATGTCGGTAAGGTCAACCAGCTCCATGCCGAAACGCACGTCAGGACGATCGCAACCGAAGCGATCCATGGCCTCTTTGTACTGCATACGCTGCAGAGGGAATTCATGCTCGATGCCGGCCGCCTTCAGAACCTCGGCCATGACATCTTCCATCATGGTGATGACATCTTCCTGGTTGACGAAGCTCATCTCGATGTCGACCTGGGTGAACTCGGGCTGACGATCGGCGCGCAGATCCTCATCGCGGAAACAGCGGGCAATCTGGTAGTAGCGCTCAATGCCGCCGCACATGAGCATCTGCTTAAACTGCTGCGGGCTCTGGGGAAGAGCGTAAAACTTACCCGGGTTGGGACGGCTGGGAACCAGGTAGTCACGAGCACCCTCTGGGGTGGAATTAGCGAGGATAGGGGTTTCAACCTCGATGAAACCACGCTCATTGAGAGCACCGCGGATAGCCTGCGCAACGACATGACGCAGCTTCAGGGCTTTGTACATCTCGGGGCGGCGCAAATCAAGATAGCGCCACTTCATACGAGTAGTCTCGTCGGTCTCGATGCCATCTTCAATGGAGAAGGGAGGCGTGACCGAGGTGTTGAGCACCTTCAAAGCGGAAGCAAGAACCTCGATTTCGCCCGTTGCCATGTTGGGGTTAACCATACCCTCGCCACGAGCGCGAACAGTGCCCACGATCTCAAGGACGAATTCGCGTCCCAGATGCTCGGCCGCCTTGAAATCCTCGGAGGCGACACAATCGGGATCGACGACGACCTGGGTATAGCCTTCACGGTCACGCAGGTCGACGAAAATCAAGCCGCCATGATCGCGATTATGCCAAGCCCATCCGCACAAAGTGACTTCGGTGCCCACATCTTCCCGGCGAAGCTCGCCGCAAGTGTGGGAGTGCATGCTGTACTTGTTGATAAAGTCAGTCATCGTATCCTTATTCTCCTCGTTCGAAAGCGCACAAAGCACTATCGATACTTCCTAAATTGCAATTTTCTTATTATACGACCGCGCAAACACCATGCAAGAAGGCGAAAGCGATGGCCGTTGTCGGGCTCAAACAAGCTTAATCTGCGTAAACCTTCTCGAAGTCGGTGAAGCCCTGCGCCTCGAGCGCCGAAATCTGCCTCTTAGCGTTCTTTTTCAGGGGCTGCACGCTGGCAATCTTGCCCTGCGCACGCAAATCGCTCGCTTTGGCGAAGATTTCCATCTTCTTTTCAAGCGACACCTTTTTATCAAGAAGAAACACGGTAGCACCGCTATCGCACAAGGAGGCGCCGACGCCGAAGTCCTTGAGGATGGTGATGATGCGCTCGAAACCGATGGAAAAGCCGACGGCGCATACATCCTCGCCGCAGAAATTGCCGATCATCTTGTCGTATCGACCGCCACCTGCGATGGAAAAGCCGTAGCCGTCAACGGAAACCTCGAAGATGGGACCGGTGTAATAGCCCATACCGCGAACAAGGGTTGGGTCGAAGACGAGGCTCACGCCATCACCAACCAGGGATTTCGAGCAGGCGATAATCTCATCGAGCGACGCAGAGACCTCAGGCTCAAGATACTCGCCAAGCTCGGAGCAAAACTCCTTGCAGTCGATATTCGGGTCGTAATCGCGGTAAGGGCTGACATAGCGCTCAACCTGCTCGGGATCGAAGCCATGTTCAACCAATTCAGCAGCAACGCCGTCGAATCCGATCTTATCGAATTTATCCAAGGTGATCAGCACGGAGCCGATGGCCTCTTCGTCAAAACCGGCCTTCAGGGCAGCAGCCTTCAAGATGGAGCGATCGTTGACATGCACGGTCAGGCCCTCGACCTTGCATGGCTCCAAGATCTTCTTGAGCATATCGCTCGTAGCGCTTACAAGCTCGATCTCGGCGAGGATGGAGTCGTCGCCCAAGATGTCGATATCACACTGCGTGAACTGGCGGAACCTGCCCTTCTGGGGGTTGTCGGCACGCCAAACGCTGCCGATCTGAAGAGCTTTGAACGGATTGGGGAGCTCCTCTTTGTTGTTGGCGTAGTAGCGGGAAAGAGGAAGTGTCAAATCGTAGCGCAAGCCAGAATCCGAGCACGCTTCTCGAATCTTCGCAGCCGCCTCGCGACCGTCAGTGCACTCCCCTACCGCCTGGGCGCCCTTCTCAAGATCGCGGCCGCGTTTGAGAATCTGGAAAATCAGCTTCTCGTTGTCGCCACCCTGTTTGGATTGCAGGTTGGAAAGATGCTCCATGACAGGCGTTTCGATCTGCATGAAGCCGTAGCGCGCGTACGATTCCTTGATCATCGAGATAATGCTCTCACGCAAACGCATATCGCTGGGCAGGAAGTCCTGCATGCCCTTGACGGGCTTCTTCACGAATGCCACCAGCATTCTCCTTTACAAAATTAATTGGGCAAATACCGAAAGCAGATTACAGATGAGCCGCAACAAGGTCGCCCATGGCAACCGTACCGACGATCTTGTCTGCGGGAGTGGTGTCGTCCTTGATGTCGCCGGTACGCCAGCCCTCATCAAGAACCTCGGTGATCGCACGGGTGATATCCGCTGCCGCATCAGCCATGCCGAAGCTGTACTGAAGCATCATGCCGACGGAAAGAATCTGAGCAAGGGGGTTGGCGATGCCCTGACCTGCGATATCAGGGGCAGAGCCATGGGAAGGCTCGTAAAGCGCAACGCCATCGCCCAAGGAGGCGCTGGCGAGCATGCCGAGCGAACCTGTGATTTGAGCAGCCTCGTCGGAAAGAATGTCGCCGAACATGTTCTCGGTAACGACGACGTCGAACTGCTTGGGGCAGTTGATCAGCTGCATGGCTGTGTTGTCGACGAGCATGTCGTGAAGCTCGATCTCGGGATACTCTTCGTCATGAATGCGATGAACAACCTCGCGCCACATGCGGGAGGTGTCAAGGACGTTGGCCTTATCGATCGAATGAACGCAGCCGCGACGCGTCTTCGCGGCCTCGAAAGCTTGGCGCGCAATGCGCTCGACCTCGTATTCGCGATACTCGAGCGTGTCGACGGCGCGCTGACCATTAGCGCCGTTAGAGCCAGCGCCCTCTTCGTCGAAGAAGCGCTCACGCTTGCCAAAATACAGGCCGCCCGTGAGCTCACGCACGATAACCAAATCGACACCATCGATAACCTCGGGCTTCAAGGTGGAAGCGCCGGAGAGGGCATTGAAAATCTGAACAGGACGAAGATTGGTGTAAAGGCCCAACTCTTTGCGAATCTTAAGCAAGCCCTGCTCGGGACGAGGCTTGGAGGAATCGGTGGTATCCCACTTGGGACCGCCTACTGCAGCAAGAAGAACCGCATCGCTCGCCTTCGCGCAATCAAGCGATGTCTGAGGCAAAGGTTCGCCCGTTGCATCGATGGCGCAGCCGCCGATCAGGGCATTCTCGTATTCAAAGCTCACGCCGTATTTGGCGCCAACCGCATCAAGAACCTTAATGCCTTCAGCCATGATCTCAGGACCGATACCGTCGCCGGGAAGAGTGCAGATTTTGTAATTCGCCATAGTTCGACCTTTCGTTTTCATAACTTTCCCATAGTACCAGTTTGCTCGGCGCTCAATCTATAATGGATGTCGTCAAAATAAGCTTCTGCAAGGAACAGGTATGAATCTGGATCTTATTAGGAAAGAAATCGACGAGACCGACCAGCAGATCAAGGAGCTCTTGATCAAGCGAATGGCCTGCTCCCACCAAGTGGCGCAAAGCAAGCTTGAGTCGGGGAACCTCACCATCTATCGCGCAGATCGCGAGGCAAGCATCCTGGAAACCTTGGGCTCGCAGGTTGAAGAAGATATTCGTCCCGAGTACCTAGCCGTCGTAAAGAAGGTTATGGAGGCAAGCCGCATGTACCAATACGGCTTGATCTACGATTGGTGCGACAACGCATTTTCCCAGGTTGACGGTCATGAATTGATAAGCGAGCCAGGATATGCGGTGAAGGTACGGCTCACGCGCGAGAACAAACCCAACGCCATGAGCGCGATTTTGAGCATGATCGGGGATCATGGTTTCAATATGGACCGGATGACACCCGTGCAAACCGAAAAGAACTCTCCAACGGTTACCTTCGATTTGGTTATCCTGGGTAACGCCTTCGAGAAAGACATGAGGAAGCTTCTTTTCCAGCTTTCCGGCGAAACGCTGGAATTCAAGATTACCGAAAACCTCATATAAAAATCATCGTATAAAAACGCCCTCCTCCCCAACCGGGAAGGAGGGCGTTTCATTCACCGCAAACTACTGCAACGG
>CAVBOO010000107.1:0-4419 GCA_963597045.1 bacterium
GGTATCTCCCGTGATAGGCGTATCAAGGCTGAACTCATCCTGCCCGTTTTTCCAGCCTTTCAGGGTATAGCCCTCTTTGGTAGGAGTCGGATCGGGGTCAGTTGCGCATTTCCCGCTCTCAACCTGCTGAGACTCAGCCAGCTTGTCCCCGTTCTCATCAACAAAGGAAACGGTGAAAATCTGATTCCAGCTAGGCTTGAGCTCGATATCGCCCTTCACAGGAGCGGAAAAATCGTAAGCCTGCCCATCGAGCGTCCACCCGGCAAATGCCCAACCATCCTTGGTGGGCGCCTGGTCGGGAGCGCTTGCCTTTTCGTTATATTTAACCTTCTGGGTACTGAGCGTCGAGCCATCCTCATTCAAGAAAGTAACCGTATAGGTGTTGATGTTCCAACTTGCCTTGAGCGTGATGTCTTCGGTGACAACCGTGTCGAAGGAATATTCGGCACCATCAAGCTGCCAAGCTGCAAAAGTGTAGCCTTCTTTAGTGGGGGTGGAATCAGGAACGCTTGCCGTGCCACCGTAAAGAATGTCCTGAGTTGCGATTTCGGTATCCCCGGTGTCCTCGAAGCTCACGTGGCACACCTTGGTCACCTTCGATCCTGCCTGGGCATCCGCATAAGCTTTAGCCTCGTCGGCACTCTCGAAATACAAGGCCTGCCCGCCCGAAAGCGCCACCACGCAACTGGCCGAGGCCATGGCTGCGGAGGTGTCAAGCACTTCATAGCCGGCACCCTTGTGCTTAAGCATGTTCTTACCCTCGGCAACAGAACCCAAGTTCGCACAGCTGCCGAAGGTGCCGCCGTTGACCGTCAGGGAGCCCTTGCCAAGATCTATCTGATCGGTGAACTCTCCGCCGTTGACCGTCAGGGAGCTAGACGCGTAGATGCCGACCGCGATCGGCGTTTCATCTGCTCCCACGAAGCTTCCACCGTCAATCGTTGCCGTAACGCCCGCAAGGTAAAGAGCCAAGCCTTCGCTGTCCTTGGCTGAAGCCGAGGTAGCGGTGTAAGTGCCGCTCTTAACGTTTAGCGTTCCGTACTCGGCGCGAACAGCCGCGGCAGCAGAGCTCGATGCCGTAACGCCATCAAGCGTCAGGGAATTACTATCTAGACTGCTGCCCATATCGCCATGCAGATAAACCGCGTTCGAGCTTGCCTTAATGGAGCCGGTTTTAACCGTTACCTTCGAATTCTTGGATACCTCCAGCGCAGCAGCATCGTCGCTTGCAGCAGTAAGCGTTTTGCCACCCAAATCCAAGGTGAAGGTTTTACCATTTTCAATTGTAAGATCCGCGGTAACGTCGTCACAAAGCTCGACGGTTTGGTTATTGCTCACCGCGGCAATAGCTGCCTGCAGGCTTTCGTAACCGGTTTCGCCAATATAGGCAACAACCTGCTTAAAGGTTGCCGTTAACTCAATGTTGGAATTGATCGTGGTGCCAAAATTAAAAGCAGTGCCTTCCGCATCCACCAACGACTCCAGGAAGTACCGTTTATCCAAACCAAGGCCGGAATACAGGTCGGAGCTTGAGAACTTCTCGCCACGCGCAACGGGAATGTCGGCGGACACGCCTTCAAGGTTGGTGGAAACAGTTACGGTATACCCGTTGTACGGCTTGGCCGTGCCCTTATAGCTCTCCAGGAATGCATCTTTATCTGCGGTGCTTAGGAAGTAAGCGCTTCCGATGCTCGAATCGGAAATATCGGAAACCTCCCAAAGAACATCGGCCAAGCTCGATTCAGTAACAGCCTCAAAGCCCTTGTCGGTTTTGAGCATATAAAAGCCATCGCCGAGTTGAGCCTTACTCGGGAAAGAAGAGAAGCAGCTAGCCCCATTGATAGACACTTTCGCGCCCCAGACAGTATCAATCAAGCTGGACGGGGCTTTGCCTACGGCGCTGAAGGTTCCTCCTTTAATGGTGACCCCACTTGTGCCCGAATATCTGCCGGCACGAAGCACCGAGGCGCTCTTCTCCGAATTGTTCACCGTATAGGTGCCGCCATTGATGACGGTCGTGCCGCCTTCGTTATCGATGCAAACATGATCGTGCGAAGTGGCAACAACATCAGAGATCGTCAAACTGGAATTATTCTCGGTGCGAAAAGCGGCGTTATTGGTGTGATTCTGCACTACGGCGCCATTGGACACAGTGAGGGATTTGCTTGTCGCCAAGGAGAACACGCCTTGGTTGGCGGAGTTAGAAACAGTGTGGCCCCTAAGATCAAGCGAGACCGAACCGAGAACGCTAAAGCCTCCCTCTATGTCTTGGCCAAGCTCGTAGTCACCGGCCCTTAAGGTGTAGCAACCACCAGCTGCATCAACGTCGCTTTGGTTGATAACGGTCGCCGCCGCAAAGGCCGCCCCCCCTGGTAAGGCAAGAAGCGCAGCCATGAAGGCAAGCGCGACAAAGGGCGCCAAGGCAAACGATATGAATTTCTTTCGTAGCATCACTGAAAACCTTCTTCTTCTCGAAAACGCAAACGGGGATCGTGGCAACTCGACGTCGATCACCGTTACGCGGGTGGTTTTGCCTGTGATTTTACACGAGGGGTCCTTTTTGCACGCGACGCCGCCGCAAGTTTCAGTGCGCCTTCGCCACACATGGAAGCCTTGAAACTATAATTATCAGAATCAAAGGCAAGGCATTAATAAAGGTTCTGGGCATAATCCAGAACCGGAGTACGAAGAGGCGCCCTTATGAAGCTTCAATCTCAACGCAAAAATTCACCCTTTTACCTGCTGCTAGTAGCCGCCCTTACTGCCGCGGTTGCCACAACAGCATTCTTCTTCACTCCTGGAGCAGCGCTCGCGGATCAAACAGGGGGGGTGAAACCGTAGCCGACAGCGAGGCCGTGGCCTACTCCATCAACGCCGATACGGGCGAGCAGACAAACTACTCCAGTATCTCTGCCGCCATGAGCGCCGGCTACAACGGAACCACCATCGTAATGGCCAAGGAC
This sequence comes from bacterium, assembly GCA_963597045.1. Classification (GTDB taxonomy): domain Bacteria; phylum Actinomycetota; class Coriobacteriia; order Coriobacteriales; family Eggerthellaceae; genus Anaerotardibacter. Next base: position 2,964 of record CAVBOO010000107.1, read on the forward strand.
TGGGAGCTCTCTGAAGCGCTTACGATTTCAAGCGATAAGAAGATCACCATCGACATGCATGGCCACATCATAAAAAAAGAAGTAGATGCAGTTATCAGGCTTGAGGAAAAGGCCGAGCTAACCCTCACCTCAACCAAGGAAGAATATCTTAGCTATCAGGGCTTCGACACTATTAGCAACGTCGTCACGATCGACAAAACCGCGGGAGGACTGGTAACTCAAAATGCCAAAGGATCTAACACCGGGGAATCCGGGAAATCCACTGGCATCGCCATGGGCAGATCATCCAAACTGAACCTCGAAGGAATCACCGTTGGCGGCAACAATGGCAGGTACGGCGGCGGCATACACATGAGCGAGGGCGCAAGCTTAAGCATGAGTAAAGGCGCGTCCATCGAGCACAACGCAGGCTCTCTAAGAGGCGGAGGAATATACGCCTCTGGCAAAAATGCAACGATCACCATGGACGATGCATCTATTTCCAGCAACTTCGCATCATGCGGTGCCGGCATCTGTTTAGATGAAAGCGGTGCTCGCGTCTCTATGGTTAAGGGCTCGAAAATCACCTACAACGTAGCCCTGAGCAATGATTCGGACCCCCATGGCGCAGGCGGCGGTATCTTTTTCTATAAGACCGACTTTGAGCTTACGTCCTCTGATAAAACAGCTTCCATCTCTGAGAATAAATGTTTTGGCTCAAGCAGAGTTCACGATAAATATTTAGAGAGCGGCGGCGGCATCCACGTTGATCAGGCGCAGACCTCGACCAACAAAGGCCTGATAGACGGCATCACCGTCAAAGACAACTACTCGGCCTACGACGGCGGCGGCATCGAGCTCGACCAGGAGAACACCATCGTCAGAAACTGCACCATCACGGGCAACACCTGCTTGTACGAGGGCGGCGGCATCTACGTTTGCAACGACGACAACACCATCGAGAACTGCACCATCAAGGACAACGCCTGCAACCTGGACGGCAGCAACTACGAGGGCGGCGGCATATTCGTCTGGCACAGCTACGACGTCAAACTTTCTGGCCTCTGCATAATCAAGGGAAACACCCGAGGAGTCAGCGGTTCGGCCGACGACGTCATGCTGCGCGAGAACGCCGGAGCCACCGCAAAGGCTTATATCACCGGCAGCCTGACCAAGGGCTCAAGCGTGGGCGTGCGCACCGGCATCACGGGCGACCGCCGTATCGCCAAGAACTTCACCCACGAAACCAACGACTGCCTGTTCGTTGACCTGGATGGCTACTACGTGAGCTACGGCACCGACGAAGGCGGCGACGCCTGGCAGCGAAACACCGCACTCGAATTCGAAACGAAGGTAAACGGAGCTTCAGTAGGCGTCTTTAAGTACAATGCGAAAGTTTCCGTTAACGGCACCAGCACGGATTCTTCCAAAGTCTTCAAGTGCTGGAACGCCGACGAAACCACGGGCCTCTATCCGG
>CAVBOO010000108.1:0-4394 GCA_963597045.1 bacterium
ATTGCTCGACCCCTTCTTTATAATTGTTGGCTCATGACCCTTGCAGGAGGCAAGGGACGCAGGGTCGGTAATCCTGTGTTTAATTCATCGAAGAAAGGTTTTAACCACTATGGCAACTCCTCGTTTGAAGGAAAAGTACCAGAACGAAGTCATCGCTAAGCTTCGTGAAGAGCTCTCGATCGCTAACGTCAACGACGTTCCCCGCATCGAGAAGATCGTCGTCAACATGGGCGTCGGCCGCGCTGCCGGCGACTCCAAGCTCCTTGACGGTGCTATTGAAGATCTCCGCGTGATCACCGGCCAGCAGCCCATGATCACCCGCGCAAAGAAGTCCATCGCAGGTTTCCATCTGCGTGAGGGCCAGGCAATCGGCGCCAAGGTCACCCTTCGCGGCGACCGCATGTGGGAGTTCTTCGACCGTCTGATGTCCACCGCGCTTCCTCGCGTTCGCGACTTCCGCGGTCTCAACCCCAAGAGCTTCGACGGTCGTGGTAACTACACCCTCGGCCTCACCGAGCAGCTCATCTTCCCCGAGATCGAGTACGACAAGGTGGACCGTACCCGTGGTATGGACATCACCATCGTCACTACCGCCAAGAACAACGAGGACGCTAAGGCACTTCTCGATGCCTTTAGCTTCCCTTTCAAGAAATAGCGACTATACTCGTTTGAGTTGGTTATAGAAAGAAGGACATTGAATGGCTAAGAAATCGATGATCGCCAAGTCTAAGCGCGAGCCGAAGTTCTCCACTCGTCAGCACAATCGCTGCACTCGCTGTGGTCGCCCCCGTGCGTACTACCGCAAGTTCGGTCTGTGCCGCGTGTGCCTGCGCGAGCTCGCCAACAAGGGCGAACTTCCTGGCGTGACCAAGGCTTCCTGGTAAGAACGATCACGTCCGAGTGTCCGAAGAATTAGGCGTTTTCGCTAGGGGCGTAAACGAACCACCTTCGAGACTCATCACGAACAAAGGAGAAACAAAACAATGAGCATGACTGATCCCATTGCAGATATGCTTACGCGTGTGCGTAACGCTAACTCTGCTGGTCATCCAACTGCTTCTATGCCTTCCAGCAAGAAGCTCGTCGAGATTGCACGCATCATGCAGGAGGAGGGCTACATCAACGGTTACGAGATCGTTGAGGCTTCCCCTCGCAACATTCTCGAGATCACCCTCAAGTACGGCGAGAAGAAGGCCCGTACCATCAAGGGTATCAAGCGCGTTTCCAAGCCTGGCCTGCGTATTTATCGCGGCAAGGATGAGCTGCCCCGCGTCATGGGTGGCCTTGGTACCGCCATCATCTCTACGTCCCGCGGTGTTATGACCGACCGCGATGCCCGCAAGGCTGGCATCGGCGGCGAAGTCGTGGCCTACGTTTGGTAAGGGGAGGTTGACTTATGTCTCGTATCGGCAAAATGCCTATCACCGTCCCTGCTGGCGTTGAAGTTACCATCGACGGCTCTACCGTAACCGTTAAGGGTCCCAAGGGCGAGCTTACCCGCTCTTTCGCTTCTCAGCTTTCCTTCAAGCTTGAGGAAGGCGTTCTGACTGTCGAGCGTCCTGACGACACTCGCGAGTCCAAGAGCCTTCACGGTCTGACCCGCTCCCTGCTCGCCAACATGGTCGAGGGCGTTTCCACCGGCTTCTCCAAGAAGCTGGTCATGGTCGGCGTCGGCTACCGTGCCGCCAAGAAGGGCGAGGACCTGGAACTTTCCCTGGGTTACTCCCATCCTGTCATCGTCAAGTGCCCTGAAAACATCTCCTTCGATGTTCCCACCGCTACCGAGATCGTCGTTTCCGGCATCTCCAAGGAGCAGGTTGGTCAGGTTGCAGCAGACATCCGCAAGTGGCGCAAGCCTGAGCCTTACAAGGGCAAGGGTATTCGCTACGAGGGCGAGTATGTCCGTCGTAAGCTTGGCAAGGCCGCTAAGAGCGAGTAATAGCTAAGAAGGGATTAACTTATGAATAAGTTTCAGAAGAAAAAGGCTGCCCTGAAGCGTCGTCACACTCGCGTTCGTGGCAAGGTTTCCGGCACCGCTGAGCGTCCTCGCCTTTGCGTGACTCGCTCCAACTCCAACATCTACCTCCAGCTTGTTGACGATACCTGTGGTAAGACCCTCGTCGGTGTTTCCACCCTCGGTCCTGACTTCAAGGCAACCGGCAAGTCTTCCGCTACCGTGGAAGGCGCCGAGGCCATGGGTCAGATCATCGGCAAGAAGGCTATCGAATCCGGCATCACCGCAGTCGTCTTCGACCGCGGCGGCAACCTCTATCACGGTCGCGTCAAGGCAGTCGCCGAAGGCGCTCGTGAAGCAGGCCTGAAGTTCTAAGAAGGAGTTTTACATGGCTCGTAAGCAAGAAAACCAGGCAGGCGTTCCCGAGCTCCAGGAACGCGTTGTCTCCATCAATCGCGTGTCTAAGACCGTTAAGGGCGGCCGTCGCATGGCTCTGTCCGCCCTCGTCGTCGTCGGTGACGGCAATGGCAACGTCGGTGTTGGCATGGGCAAGTCCCAGGAGGTCCCCGTGGCCATCCGCAAGGCCACCGAGGATGCCAAGAAGAACATGTTCCATGTTCCTCTGACTCCCGAGCGTACCCTTCCTCACGAGATTCTTGGCGTCTATGGCGCTGGTCGCGTGCTCCTGAAGCCCGCTACCCCTGGTACCGGCGTTATCGCCGGCGGTGCCGCTCGTGCCATCATGGAACTTGCTGGCGTCTCCGACGTTTTCGCTAAGTCCCTCGGCACCGACAACGCCATGAACGTTTGCAAGGCTGTCTGCGCCGGTCTGCAGGAGATGCAGTCCCCCGAGGAAGTCTCCGCTCGTCGTGGTCTGTCCGTCGCTCAGATCTATGGTTGGAAGGAGAACAACTAATCATGGCTGAAAAGACTCTGCGCATCACTCAGGTTAAGTCCGCTATCGGTCGTAAGTACGACCAGGGCCGTACCCTGAAGGCTCTTGGCCTTGGCAAGATCGGCCGCACCGTTGATCAGGTTGACAACGAGAGCGTCCGCGGCATGATCTTCAAGGTGAAGCACCTCGTCGAGGTTGAAGAGCTCTAGGCCTTCTTCCTCATGCCGGCACTAAGCTGGCGTACATTTTGGAATACTGCCGACGGCGCATCAGCGATGGTGCGCCGCCGGCATGTTCAGTTGTTAGTCTGCCGACCGCGAGCTGTCGGCGCCCCTGGCAAAGGGCCGGGGGTCAAGCGAAAAGGAGTAATACAAACATGGAACTTAAGGATCTTCGCCCCGCAGAGGGCTCCAAGAAAAACCGCAAGCGCGTTGGTCGCGGCGCCGGCTCCGGTACCGGTAAGACCTCCGGTCGCGGTCTTAACGGCCAGAAGTCCCGTGCCGGCGGCGGCAAGGGCGTAGGCTTCGAGGGTGGCCAGACTCCTCTGGCTCGTCGCCTGCCTAAGCTCCCCGGCTTCCGCAACATCAACCGCATCGAGTACACCCCCGTCAACGTTTCCCGTCTTGAGCTCAAGTTCGAGGCTGGCGAGACCGTCGATGGTGAGTCTCTCGTTGCCAAGGGCATCATCAAGAAGGCTACCGAGCCCGTTAAGGTTCTCGGCGATGGTGAAATCACCAAGGCCCTGACTGTCAAGGTCGACAAGGTCTCCGCTTCTGCTCAGGCCAAAATCGAGGCAGCAGGCGGAAAGGTCGAATTGCCTTGCTAAACTCGCTGATTCAAGCATTCAAGATTCCCGAGCTGAGGAACAAGATCCTCTTCACTCTGGGCATCTTGGTGCTCTATCGCCTGGGTTCCTATATCCCAGTTCCCGGCATTCCCTTCCGCGCCTTTGCCGACTCCTTCTCGGCACAAGGCGTTTCGATGGTCATGCTGGACCTCTTCTCCGGTGGCGCTTTGTCCAACTTCTCCGTCTTCGCGCTGGGCATGATGCCCTACATCACCGCATCGATCATCATGCAGCTGATGCAAGGCGTTATCCCCGCAGTCGGTCGTTGGGCTAAAGAGGGCGAAACCGGACGTCGCCGCATCACTCAGGTGACGCGTTACCTCACCTTGGGTCTGGCGCTCATCAATGCCGTCGGTTACTTGCTTCTGTTCAAGTCCGCTTCTTATGGCGTTGTCTTCAACGAGGCTGTTCCCGGTTGGTTCAGCGATGTCCTTGTCGTCTTCACCTTGGTCGCAGGCACTGCATTCATCATGTGGATGGGCGAGCTTATCACCCAGCATGGCGTTGGCAACGGCATGTCCTTGATCATCTTCATCTCGGTCGTGTCTTCTGTCCCCACCGCCATCTTCTCCTCGATGAACGTTCAGTCCGACCTCGGCATGAGCATCGCCATCACCGCGCTCATTCTCGTCGTCGTTGTGCTGTGCATCCCTGCGATCATCTTCGTGGAGCGCGCTCAGCGCCGCATCCCTGTTTCC
>CAVBOO010000109.1:0-4393 GCA_963597045.1 bacterium
GTCTGCAATCCCGATAAGAACATGAGCGGCTATTACTTCTTCAGCTTCTGGCCTAACGAAAACGGGGGAGTCGACTATTTCTTCGACAAAACCTATGCTGATCATCAAAAAACGATCGCCGACCACTCCTAGGCAATGGAATAACGACTAAGGTCTATCGAAGGAACACCTATGGCAAGCTCTAATAAGCAAACCGATTCTCAAACCAAGCGTAAAAACACCAACGCTTCTGCGGTGTCACGTGTGAAAAAACGCCAAGATAGCTTCCAAAAAACCCAACGTCTTTTGATCGCAGTCATCGCGGCTTGCGCGCTTTTCGTGGCTGGCCTTTTCGTTTGGAATGCCGTGAAAACCAACGAGAATCTGGTTTCAAGCGGCACGGAGGTGCATGTCTCCTTCAGCAAAGGATTCATCGGGAGCGAATATGCCGAGGTTCTCTACGATGAGGGCTTGCTGGAAAACAAGGAGGAGTTCAACACCGAAATCAACAACAGGAATTGCGTGGGCGATCTGCAGCCGGGTTCTTATGTCTTCACGGGTGGCGAAAGCGTTTCCAAAATCGTTGATCAGCTTATAGCTGGCCCCAACGCGAGCTTCACCGTGGGCAAAAACGACTCCCTGCAAGACGTAGCCGACAAGATCCAGGAAGCCTATGGTGGATCCGTTAAAGCCGATGAGCTTATGACGAAGTTCACCAATTTGAATGAGTATCTTTCGGATTATCCATTCCTCAAGGGGCATGACGATATGACAGGCTTCCTGGAGCCAGGAACTTACAAAACGCAAGTTTTCGGCTCTATGGAGTTTGCTTCCGCACGCGCGAACCTGATCGTTCGCGAGATTTTGGACGCCTACGCCGCCAAGCACAAGAACTAAAGACTGAGGTAGCGCGTAATGCTGAAGCCGACACGCTATTTCGACCGAGTCTCGAGCATCGATCCCTTGCTTGACTTGAAGAACTGCGGCTATGGCTGCGTTTTGCTCGATATCGACAACACCTTGCGCAGTCGCGCCGACGGCCTTGTCCCGTCCGACGTGCGCAGATGGCTCGCTTCACTTTCGTCGTACGAGGTGAAGGCCTGCCTTCTTTCAAACAATTGGCACAACAACGTTTACGAGCTGGCCGAAACGCTCGACCTACCAATTGTGGCAAAGGCCTTGAAGCCTCTGCCCTTCGCCTTCATCAGGGCTTGCAAACTCATGGGTTGCTCAAGGAAGGAAACGGTAATGATCGGGGATCAGTTGAGCACCGATGTTTGGGGAGCTAACGCAATAGGCATGAGCTCTTATTTGGTGGTTCCTCTGGCAAAAGAAGACCTTAAGCATACCCTGCTTGTTCGAAAGGCGGAGAGCGTGATTCTTGGATCTTATCCCGTAGAGTCCCTTGGGCAGCCCGCTAATGAAGCGCAAGCCCAAAGTCTTTCCAATTCGTTATAATCTCCATACAAAACATCACAACGAAAGCATTCATCATGGAATACGTAACAGCGGGTGAATCCCATGGACCGGCTCTTACCGGCATCGTCTCAAACGTACCGGCAGGTCTTTCCATCAGCCTAGAGAACATCAATGCCGACCTTGCCCGAAGGCAAAGCGGCTATGGCCGTGGCGGAAGGCAGAAGATCGAGAAAGACACTGCCTCCATCTTGTCTGGCGTGCGTTTTGGGAAAACCATCGGCAGCCCCATCGCCTTGCAGATCAAGAACAAAGACTGGGAAAATTGGACGGAGCGCATGGCGGTTACAGGGGAGACTCCTGCGAATCTCGTGCGCGAGGTTACACCGCGTCCCGGCCACGCAGATTTGCTCGGCGTCCTGAAAAACGATATGGACGATTGTCGCAATATTCTTGAGCGTTCAAGCGCACGTGAAACTGCGATTCGCGTTGCCTGTTCGGGCATCGCGCGCGAGTTTCTGGCTGAGCTTGGCGTTGGCATCTTCTCTTACGTGACCTCCATTGGCGATGCCGAGTTCGTCGAAGAAGACCCGATGATGAATTGCGTGCATTATTCGCCTTTGGATATCGAGCTGTCCGAGGTGCGCTGTCCCGACTCTGAAGCCACCGAACGCATGAAAAAAGCCATTGATGAAGCCAAAGAGCAAGGCTTGAGCCTTGGCGGCACCTTCAGGGTCGTGGTCACGGGCTTGGTTCCCGGCCTTGGCGGATATGAATCGGGGCCGGAGCGCCTTACCTCACAGTTGGGCGCTGGGCTTTTCGGTATTCAAGCCATGAAGGGAGTTGAGTTCGGGCTTGGTTTCGAGTCGGCCTACCGTCCGGGTAATAAGGTTCATGATGAGATCCTTTTGAACGACAAACATGGCTTCACACGCCGCAGCAACAACGCTGGTGGGCTCGAGGGCGGCATGACCAATGGAATGCCCCTTGTGATGACCGTGGCCATGAAGCCCATTCCTACGATGAATACCCCGCTTGGCACGGTTAATCTTGACACCCTGGAGCCAGCCAAGGCATCGAAAGAACGCAGCGACGTATGCGCCGTTCCCGCTGCGGGCGTTGTTGCGGAAGGCGAGGTTGCCTTTGTCTTAGCTCGAGCCTACTTGCGCAAATTCGGCTGCGACAACATGACCGACATCAAGCACAACCTTGAATCGTACAAACAGCGCCTTAAAACCATGTCCCGATAGATTCTTCGAGGAGCATCAATGAACGAAACAACGCATCGCACGGTGTACAAGCTAACCAAGCCCGTGTTTTTCATCGGCTTCATGGGGGCTGGTAAGACTTCCGTATCGCAACAACTTGCCGTTACGCACGGTTTGGCATCCATAGACGCCGATGAGTACCTCGAATTGCGCGAGAACCGCATTATCGCCGATATCTTCGCTGAAGACGGTGAGGAATACTTCCGCGACCTTGAGACCGATGTTTTAAGAGACTTGGCAAATCGCGCACCGCGCCTGATCGGCTGCGGTGGTGGCGTGGTTACCAAACGCCCCGAAAACGCCCAGATCATGCGCGAAAATGGCTTCGTCGTCTATCTTATCGTCAGCGCCGATGGTGCTGCGGCGCGCATCCCCAACACCGACTCGCGTCCCATGTTCAAGAATCTCGAGACTGCGCGAAAAACCATCGTCGAGCGTGCACCTCAATATGAAGCCGCTGCAGACGTTGCCGTCCAGACCGAGGGACGCAGCGTCCCCGAGATCTCCAACGAGATAGCCGAGATTCTTCTTGAGCGCGGTATTTTGATCAAGGAAGCGTAAATAACATGACGAGAATTCTGGTCGATGTCCCGGGGGAGAGCCCCTACGAGGTCAAGATCGCCAAAGGCGCGCTCAACAAGCTCGGCGAGCGCCTGCGTGCGTTCGACAAGAACAACAATACGATCGTCCTGGTCACGGACAGTTCGGTTGGACCCCTTTACGCCGAGCAGGCTAAAGCGTCTTTCGAGCAAGCCAGCTACAAGGTGCATACGATAAGCGTGAATGCGGGCGAAGAATCCAAGTCGATAAGCTGCGCCTCCGAGCTTTGGGAGGCTTTTGCGACGCTCAAGATCGACCGAGGAGCCTTGATCGTTGCATTGGGCGGGGGAGTCATAGGTGACCTTGCGGGATTCGTCGGGTCCACCTTCATGCGCGGCCTGCGAATCGTGCAGGTGCCCACAACCTTGCTTTCCATGGTCGACTCCTCTGTGGGCGGCAAGACGGCAATCAACCTTCCTGCAGGAAAGAATCTCGTCGGCACTTTCACCCAGCCCGTCCACGTATGCGCCGACATCTCTCTTTTGGGTAGCTTGCCGCGCCGTGAATGGGCCTGCGGTTGCGGCGAAATCGCGAAATCGGCGGTCATCGATTCCGACGATTTCTATTTCTGGCTTCTTGATAACGCGTCTGCTCTCGCAAACCGCGACGAGGAAGTCACGGCCGAAGCGGTCGCGCGCTCTATCCAGTTCAAGGCTCGCGTGGTCGTCCAAGATCAGCTTGAAACGATGGGGATTCGCGAATCGCTCAACTACGGGCACACTTTGGCTCACGCAATCGAGACGGCAGCCGGCTACGGAAGCTATTCCCACGGCCATGCCGTTGCCCAGGGCATGCGTTTCGCTGCGCGATTGGGCGCGGCAAGCATCGGGACCTCCATCGAATTCGTCCAATCCCAAGATGCTCTTCTGGATGAGCTTGGCTTGCCCGAGCTTTCCTTCAAGGCCGACCCTCAGCTTCTGTTGGATCTGATGATGGGCGACAAAAAAGTGCGCAACGGACGCTTGCGCTTCGTGTTGCCCAAAGACGTGGGGGATTGGTGCATCAAGGCCTTGGCGCCGGCGTTCGTCTTGGAGCATCTTGAGGCCTGGCAGGCATCCCTATAGAACTTGAATTCGGAAAGGTAGGGCAATGGACCCGAATGAAGCATCTGCTCTTCGTTTGCATAAGAT
>CAVBOO010000110.1:0-4393 GCA_963597045.1 bacterium
TAGCCGAACATGGTAAGGATCACTTCGTCGGAGGGAAGGTTCGCATCCGAAAGCACCGAATTCAGAATGGTCGCGGGCAGGGTGATGGTCATCACCAGCTTGGACAGGTTTCCATCGAAGGAATCGCTCGTCATCTTCTTTTTACGCGCCGCGAAACCACAGACCATGATGAAGAAAAGCATGGCCATCTGGGTGAACGTATGTTGGAAAACTTCCATCGCGGGATTTACCTCTTCCCCTTCAACTACCAGGCAAAACCCAGGGGAGAGCTGGCGGGCGCGACGGGCGCTTTCAGGCTCGAATGCTCGGAGGCCCCTCGAGGGCGTAGGTGAGTATACGCCCCTGTTTTGCGCAAGCGGGAAACGACGGAATTCTTAACAGAGCCGACACGAATGCGTTCATTCGCGCTCCCTGGCAAGAGTCCGAAAAATGCAAAGGGCCGGGGCATAAACCCCGACCCGGATTGCGTTATGAAAGATGCAGGCGACAGATACCGCGCAGGCAGCTACGCCGCCCGTGCGCACTGCGCGTTGCGCAAGATTACCAGCGCGTCTGCAAGGTTGCCAGATCGACCGGACCCTCGACGTCGCCCGATGCCATGGCAGTGGCAATCTGCTCGTCGGTGTAGCCCAGGGACTTCATGACTTCCTCGGTTGCAGAGCCGGCCTTGCCCGTAGGCTTGTAGCCAGGATCGGCAGGCTCGGACTCGAACTGACAAGGAGGCGTTGCGACCCAGCGGCCACCAGCGGGGTAATCCACCTTCACCAGGTAGTCGTTGTCCAAGACGTTCTGATCCTCGTAGATATCCAGAGGCGTCTGGCACAGCTCGCAGGGAATACCGTTCTCCTTGAAGATCTTCAGGGCCTCGGCGGCGGTCATCTTGCTTAGGGCGTCATCCATGATGCCCACGACCTCGGGGTTCAAGCCGGCCTCGTTCATCTTCACGCAATTGACCAGGCGAGGCTCGTCCACCATGTCCTCACGGCCGACAAGCTTCATGATCTTGTTGTAATCGCGATCGTACTCAGGGTCGCACATAGCAATGACCTTGCCGTCGCCACAGGTGTAAACGTTGTTGAAGGGACAGATGACCTCCAGGCGGCTCTTGGGATAGGGGTTGCCGTACTGGGCGGAAATCATGCCGACCATCAGGGCATACAGGGCTGCATGCTGCAGAGCGCAGGTGACGTACTCGCCCTCGCCGGACTGCTGACGACCAAGAAGCGCAGCCAGAACGCCGGCAGCCAGGAACATGGAAGCCTGCATGTCGCCGTAGCCGTTGGTGGGAATCATCGGGGAGTCGCCGCGGTTGACGGTGGTGCCGTAAACGCCGCCGCGCGCCATGTAGCAGGTGACGTCGAAGCCGGGATCGTCCTTCTCGGCGCCCTTCTTGCCGTAGCCAAGACCATGGCCCATGACGAGCTTGGGATACTTGGCGTGCAGGGTTTCCCAATCAAGGCCCATCTTCTTCAGGGACTTGGTGCGGGTGTTGGTGATGAAGACGTCGGCCTCGGCCAAGAGCTTGTCCATGACCTCGGCGCCGACGGGACTCTTGAGGTTAAGGGTAACGAAGCGCTTGTTGAGGTTGACCATGTCGAAGGCGAGATTCTCCTCGTCCGACATGGGCATGTTGAACACGGCTGCCTGGGTAACACGGCAAGGATCGCCCTTGGAGGCCTCGACTTTGATAACGTCGGCGCCCCAATCGGCCAGCACGCGGCCGGTTGCCGGCGTTGCCATGTAGGTGGTCAGATCAACTACCTTGATGCCCTTTAGTGGTTTCATTTTTTCTCCTCCCCTCTCCGAGCTGTTCGGCCTTGCTTCCCCTCGAAGCTAAGCTCTAAAGCTTGGAACACATGCCCGGAGATACATGTACATGTTCATTATAGGAGGATTCAGAACGCGTTCATATGAACGATTCGAAGAGTATGTCTAATTTTTAAACCCTAAAGTACCTGGTAGTTTGCATTAAACGTAGAAAACCCGGCGTGTGCAGGAGCTTAAAGCAAGGCCGAAGAGGAAGCGCGGCTGCGCAAACTTGGACGCGCACCGCCAAGGAACGCGCCGTGGCAATGGCGAAGCATGACGCCTGATACCGTCGCCGGTACAGCAGGCTCGGCCACCACCAGCACGACACGTCCGCGCGAGATTATTTGCGCGAGCTTACTTGCGGTCGCGCAGAGCCTTCAGCTTGGCCAGGGTATCTTCGTCGATGCGCTCGGCAACGGTTGCACGGCGCTTGGTGCTTACCTGGCTGTCAAGCTCGGCCTCATAATGAAGGTCGTCGATCTCGAAGCTGAAACCATCCGCGCTCATGCGATCGACGCCGCCACCGAAAACCGTGTCCTGAATGTCGGCATCGCTCGTGACGACCATGACCTCAAGGCCCTTTTCAGCAGCATCGTGAGCGGTGCGCTCGATAACATGATCAGCCGACTGACCCGCAGGCGAGAACACGACCTTCACGCCGCCGATCTGCTGGGTCTTGCCGGCATCGCTTGGGTTGGCGGCCGCATCGAAGACGATGATCGCCTTGTACTCATGCCCGGCGTAGGCGGCAACGTCGCTGATGAGCTTTTCGCGCACCATGTTCAAAGGCACGTGCTCGTAGTCGGGCAGCCTGCGCATATGCGCATAGCGCGCGCCGCTGCGCAGCACGTTGTAGCCATCGACGATAAGGAGTTTTCTGCGCTTGCGGGCCACTTAGTTGCGCCCCTTGGTGCATTGGCGCATCCACTCGTACATGCAAGCCGTTGCCGCTTGAGCAACATTGAGCGAACCGATGGAGCCCGCCTGAGGAAGGCCCACCAAGAAGTCGCAGCGCTCCTGCGTCAGACGAGCAAGGCCCTCGCCCTCCGAACCCATGACCAGGGCAATCTTGCCCGCCATATTGGAATCCCAGATGGAATCGGCGGCCTTCTCACTGGCACCGGCCACCCAGAAGTCGTTTTCCTTAAGCTCGTCGATGGTCTGAGGGATGCCTGCCACGCGCGCCACAGGGATGTGAGCGATTGCGCCAGCAGAGCTTTTATAGGTTGCCGCAGTAACGCGCACCGAGCGATTGGCGGGGATCAGGATGCCCGAGGCACCCACGACCTCGGCGGAACGGGCGATGGCACCCAGGTTACCCGCATCGGTGATATGGTCGAGCACCACGATGAGCGCGCAACCATCGTTTGCCTCGGCACGCTTTTTGGCGGCAATGAAGATTTCCTTGGCAGAGCTGTACTGGAAGGACTCCGTCTCGAGCATGATGCCCTGATGAGAGCCACGCTCGGAGCGCTTGTCGAGCTCGGCGCGCGAGACCTGCTTCACCGAAATGCCCATCTTGTGAGCGCGACGCGTGATCTCGTTGACCACCTTGTCCTTGCGAAGACCCTCGGCGACGTACATGCGACGCACGGGAACCCCGTTGCGCAGAGCCTCGTTGACAGGACGCTTTCCTTCGATAAATTCGGCCATCTCGAACCCTTCTGAACACAATGAAGCGCATATACGCGCAGTGAATGCGAAACAAAAAACAAGACCGCCGCAGACCTTGCAGCAGCACTGGAAAACAAAGTGTATCACTGCAACACGAGCATACGCGGTCGGCTGATTAAGCGATTATCCCATGCAGCGCATATGTTTGAAACAGCATGCATACCCCGTTCGCTTAACGTCATAAATACGCTATAATTCACAAGCACTGCAGTCCAGCCGCGCAATCAAGGGCTCTGCGCAAAACAGAGCAGCACTTGGCGCGACGGACATGCGAACGCTGGCCCATCGTCCAATGGCAGGACCCTGGTTTTTGGTACCAGTTATGTAGGTTCGAATCCTGCTGGGCCAGCCAGCTTGAAAAGCAAGAGCCGCAACCCTCACGGTTGCGGCTCTTTTCGTTGCCTAAAAATTGAAGGCATGGATGGCCGGTGCAAGCCCGTCTTAGCTGCAGGCCGATGCAAGCCAACACCAGGTTCGCGTCGATCGGTTTGGGGCGCAAGCCTGCCTTGGTTGCAGGCCGGTGCAAGCCTACTTCATGAAGCCGAAGAGGCCTTTTTTCTCGTAGGGTTCGATGGCGAAATCGGTGAGCTTGTAGCCGGTGGGCTTGAGCGCCATCATGGCCTGCCCGCGGTCGATGCTTTCCTCGGAGATGATGACCACGCTGCCATCGGTATGGGAAGCGGTGACCTTCTTAACGCTGAAGCTGTTGCGGATGGCGTCGCACACGTGAGCCTCGCAATGACCGCACATCATCCCTTCAACGCCCAGGGTGATTTTGTACATGATTCCTCCTAAAGGATCTTCGATTGCGCTAAGCCGATGATAAGCCTTAACGCAGGTTTGCAAGTTGCAGGCACACAGGCTCGCAAAAAATCGATTGGCATGGCTACCGGGACCCCATCACTGCAAT